>CAYTVP010000057.1:0-15766 GCA_964441675.1 uncultured Solibacteraceae bacterium
CCGGAGGCGTACCTTTATCGCGATTGGGTTATCCGGGCGTTCAACGAGGACCTTTCCTACAGCGACTTTCTCCGCTATCAGATTGCTGGCGATGTTCTCGCCCGCGAGGAGCGCGACCCCCAACGCTATAAAGACAAAACGGTCGCAACCGGCTTCATCGCGCTGTCGCACCGCTTTGGAAACAACAAAAAAGACGACGTCTATCTCACCATCGAGAACACGATCGATACGCTTGGCCGGGGTGTTCTGGGGCTTACGCTTCGCTGCGCCCGCTGTCACGATCACAAGTTCGATCCGGTGACCGTGAACGACTATTACGGACTGTACGGTATCTTCGCGAGCACCGAGTATCCTTGGGCTGGCGCTTCGGATTCCACCTTCCCCAACAACCTGCAGCCTCTCTCGCCAGATCCGGAAGTGCGGGCCGAGGCAAGGCGGCAGTTTGAAAGGATCGCGGACTACATGCGCCAGATCAACGACAACAAGTACGCCCCGAAGCCGGTTCGCGAGGAGTATGCGAAGTTGATCAGAGAGATCGCTGCGGCGGAGAACCTGGGATATGACGCCTCAGTGCCGATCAAGGAGCGGGATGATCTGCTCAAGAAACATGCCGCGTTTCGCGAGTTCCTGGTCAACGGCATTGACTGGCTGAAAGCGCAGCGCGCTGAACTCGCCAGCAATCCTCTACCTTGTGATTTTGCGTTTGCGGTATCCGAGGGCACGCCGAAGGACGCACACGTGCAACTTGGAGGCGATCCAAAGCGACCTGGAAAACTGGTCCCGCGGCAGTTCGTGGAGGTCATATCGAATGGTCCGAATCGACACCTTACCGGGTCCGGGCGGCTCGAACTGGCAAATTGGCTTGTCGAAGAGTCAAATCCGCTGACCCGGCGGGTATTCGTGAATCGCGTCTGGCAATGGCACTTTGGACGCGGCCTCACGCCGACTTCCGACAACTTTGGCAGCCGTGGCGAGCTGCCGAGCCATCCGGAACTGCTCGACTATTTGGCGTCGATACTTGCGGAGGGCGGGTGGTCGATCAAGGCGCTTCACCGCCGGATTCTACTTAGCCATACCTACCAGCTTTCGAGCAATTACATCAGCGCCAATGCGGATAAGGATCCGGCAGCGATATATCTCTGGCGCTTCCCGCCGAGGCGTCTTCAAGCCGAAGAGATTCGGGACGCCATGCTGGCGGTCACCGGCGATTTGGATCTTTCTCCAGCCGGCCCACATCCCTTGCCGATATGGCCAGTGCAGAAATATAACCTGAATCGTCCTTTTCACGAGGTTTTCGAGCACAACCGGCGGAGCGTCTACCTACTAACCCAGAGATTGTTTCAGCACCCGTTTCTCTCGCTATTCGACGCCGCCGATGCGAGTCAAACAACTTCGGTGCGAGACCGCTCCAATCTCTCCACGCAGGCGCTTTTCCTCATGAATTCACCGTTCACAAAAGCCCAAGCGGAAATCTTCGCAGGGCGCATCCGCCGCTCCGCTAATAACGATCGGGCGAGGATAGGGTTTGCGTTTGAGACCGCCTTCGGTCGTCCAGCTTCCGAATCGGAAATACGGAGTTCGGAGATTTTTCTAAGAAACTACCGCGCTGCCAACCCGGCTCAACCGGATGACGCCTGGACCGCCTTCTGCCGGTCTCTCCTCAGCAGCAATGAATTCTTCTTTGTTCAGTGAGGCCACGCATGATTTTTCGTTTCCCGCCAATATCCCTGAGTCGGCGCGAACTGCTTGCAGCCGCATTCAGTTCGGTAGCGTCGGCAGCTCCGCAGCCGACCGGACGTGTCGAACTGGACCATGCTCCGCTGGCTAAGCACGTCATTTTTCTGTACATGTCGGGCGCGTATTCACATGTCGATACTTTCGACCCCAAACCCCGCCTGACGAAAAACCACGATGTTTCCATTGGCAAGGCGGGCAAATCCGATTTTGAGCGCTTCTTGAAGGCTCCACTCTGGGAATTCCAACGAAACCCGCGGTGCGGCACCGAAGTCAGCGATCTCTTTCCTTACATCCGCGACGTCATGGATTCAGCTGCGTTGATCCGCTCCATGCACTGCGATCAGGCGGAGCATGGCGCCGCTGTTCTGCAACTCCACACCGGATCTTTCAGCATACCCATGCCCAGCCTCGGCGCATGGCTAAGTTACGGACTGCCGCCGCTCAGTTCCAAGCTGCCGGCACACGTCGTGATCGCAGAAAAGATGCCATACGGTGGAGCGCAGCAATGGAGTAACAGTTTCCTGCCAGCCACTACCCGCGGTATTCGTATCGAGCCTGGCGCGGAGCCGCTGCCCAATCTAAAACCCACGGTTTCAGCTCCCCTACAACGTCTGGAACTGGACTTCATACGCGAGTTGAACAGCCGCCATCTCGAGAAGCATGCGAATGAAGCCCTTTATGCGGGACGGGCGGCGATTTTTTCGGATGCGGAGGGCTTGCAGGAGGCGGCGCCGGAAGCTCTTGATCTTACCAAGGAGCCTGCCCACATACTGAAGCTTTACGGTTGCGAACCGGGCGATCAGAAGAGCTATGCCGCGCAATGCATAATGGCGAGGCGGCTCGTCGAGCGAGGAGTGCGATTCATAGAGATAATCGACTCCATCGGAAATTGCCGCGACAATTGGGATTCTGCCCATCGCGACATGGCCGAGCATGAGTATTATGCAAAGCGCGTAGACCGACCAATCGCCGGGCTATTGAAGGACCTGAGGCAACGCGATCTACTGAAGGACACGTTGCTTGTATTCTGCACTGAGTTCGGCCGCACACCCTGGGCGCAGGGCGGTAAGGGAACGGCCAGCCGCAACCATCATCGAAGCGCGTTCTCCGTCTGGCTAGCGGGCGGGGGAGTGAGGCCCGGAATCGTACATGGCCGGACCGACGACATCGGCAATGAAGTCATTGAAGATCCTGTTCACATTCACGATTTCCACGCCACCATCCTGCATATCATGGGATTCAATCATGAGAAGCTGACCTTTCGTTATGCTGGCCGTGACTTCAGGCTAACGGATGTTCACGGGCATGTGGTGAAGCAAGTGTTAGCCTGAAGCCTGCCCTACTAGGGATACGAATTTGATCCGGCTGGGTTTTGCTGCCGGCAGATCTGCTGTTCCTGCCTTTTGCTTTGCTCTGCGCTGACATTTCACGTTGCTAAGTAAACCCCTTGACTTGCGCTCTGATCCAATGATAGGGTGGCAGCGAAACACTTAGCGAAGAGGTTCGCAGAGTGTCATTGCCTTAAATTTTGGGGCGGCTTTGAGTCAGTTATCTGACCGGCCCTTTGGAGCATTAGAGGAGTATCTATGTACAAGCTTTCGTCGTGTCTCGCGCTGGCCCTCGCGCTGGCTGGCGCAACATACGCGCAAACCGGCCAGGCAACCTTGCAGGGGCTTATTACTGACGCTGGTGGCGCCAGTATCCCTGGGGCCGGCATTACCCTGACGGACACCAGCACTGGCGTCGCCAGGCAAGCCCTCTCCAATTCGGAGGGACGCTTCGTCTTACCCTCTCTGCTTCCGGGGGACTATCAGGTGTCGGTCGGGAAGACCGGCTTTCGGCGGTATCAACAATCGGGCATTAAGCTGAATGTTCAACAGAATCTGACACTGGATATCCAACTCGAAGTAGGCGATGTGACGACTACGGTTGATGTGACAGCGGACGCTCCGCCGTTGGATACCAGTAGCTCGACCGTGTCTACCACTCTCGGAAACAAGTCAGTGAGTGACCTGCCTCTAATCGGGCGCAATGTGATTGGACTTGCTAATCTGCTCCCCGGTGTCCTTCCCCCGCAGGGCAGCGCCGGAAGCGGTGGCGGTTATGGGCCGACGATCGGCGGCGGCAGAACGGGGGCCGGCGACATCCGGGTGGACGGCACCAGCATGATGCTGAGCGATGCGAACAACGGCATTCTTGTTATGGGCGGCACGTTGCCTAACGTGGACGCGGTATCGGAATTTACGGTTGTCGTTAATACGCTCGCCGCCGAGTACGGGAGATCCGGCAGCGGCGCGATTCTCGTTGCAAGCAAGTCAGGTACCAACGCACTGCATGGTTCCGTCTACGACTTTTTCCGAAACAACAAGCTAAACGCAAACAACTTCTTCAGCAATCGGGCGGGAGGTCAGCTGGCACCGTTCAATTCCCACCAGTTTGGATTTTCTGTTGGTGGGCCCGTGTGGCTGCCCAAGCTCTACAATGGCCGGAACCGTACATTCTTCTTTGCGGATTATCAGGGAACGCTCTCCCGGTCTCCCAGTAACTTCACGGGCACTGTTCCACTTGAGTCCTGGAAGCAAGGCGATTTTTCAGATCTCCGGACTGCTAGCGGCGCACCGATCACAATCTACGACCCGTTGACAATCTCCAGCCAGCCGGATGCGCAAGGTAACTATACTCGTCAGCCGTTTGCGGGAAATCGGATTCCCCAAGACCGTATGGACCCAGTAGCGGTGAATCTTCTTTCCTATTACCCGGCACCAAACACGACGCCAACGAACCCGTACACGCAAATAAACAACTTTTTCAAGTCGCAGATTTCACCGGGTAAGGCACATAATTTCACCGGACGGATCGATCACAATTTCACATCGTCATGGAGAGCATTCTGGCGCGCGACTAAGGGCATCAGTTACAGCGATCCACCCAACGTCTTCGGTAATGCGGGCACACCCCTGGGCCGAAGCTCCGGTGCCACTCCACGTCACGCGTTTACCTGGAACAATATCTATACGCTCAATCCGACCACAGTCTTCGATCTCACCTACGGAATGTCGCGATTCAGCAATACCGGGACTCCGCCGTCCGCGGGGTTCGACCTGACTTCGCTCGGCCTGCCATCCTACATGCAAGAGCAGGCCTTACGGGACATCTATACGCGATTTCCCAATGTCACCGTCAACGGACTCACCGCGCTGGGGCAACAGAACGCCGCAGGTATTCGGTTTACTCCTACTTCGCACAACGTGGCAGCGTCCGTGACGAAGGTATACGCCCGGCATACCATCAAGGCCGGTCTGGAGTACCGCAAGTTCTTCCTGAATTTCTGGCAGGAGGCAACGCCGGCCGGAACCTTTTCGTTTCAGCCGGACTGGACGCAGCAGAACCCTGTACGGAATGTCGCAACACAAGGCTTCGGGCTGGCTTCGATGCTCATCGGGCTCGGCGGCGGTTCGCAGCAGAATAATCTGTCTCAGGCTCTCACAAGCAGCTATTGGGGCGGCTTCATTCAAGACGATTTTCACGTCACGCGGAAGTTCACGCTCAATCTAGGAGTCCGGTATGAACTGGATGTGCCCCGGACGGAGCGCTATAACCGCATGTCGTATTGGGACGCTTCGGCGCCATCTCCGATTGCGGGACAAGTTCCCGGGTTCCCGGACTTGTTTGGAACGATGAACTTCGTGACACCGGATAATCGCCGCCAGACGCCCACCGATACGAACAATGTCAGCCCTCGTTTCGGTTTTGTCTACCAGTTAACTTCCAAGACCGTAGTGCGCGGTGGTTACGCTCTTATGTACGCGCCTTCGATCACGCAGGCCACATACGGAAATGGCGGATTCCAAGGCTTTCGGTGTTCCACGAGCAAGATTACGTCTCTCGACGGAGGCCGGACGCCGCTTACCTACTTGCGGGATCCATTCCCAACCGGGTTTTGTGCCACCGACGGCGCAGTGCCCGGTCCGTACAGCGGTCCGAACACGGCGCTCGGTCAAGGGATCGGCGAGAGCTGGTTTCCGGATTACGTGAATCCAGCGGTACAGCAGTGGAGCTTTAACGTGCAGCGTGAATTGCCAGGCGGTTTGATTGTCGAAGCCGGATACATTGGCAACAAGGGAAACCACCTCATCGACGGCGGCCGGAGTGCGTACAACCAGCTAGCCCCGGAATATATGGCGCTCGGCAACTCGCTAAACGATCAGGTGGCGAATCCATTCGAGGGGATTATCACGGACCCAACATCCTCTCTGAGCCGGGCAACGGTTCAGCGCAGGCAGCTTCTCTCGCCCTATCCGCAGTACACCGGCGTTAACTCCGCTGCCCGGCCGACGGGAAACTCGGTCTACCATTCGCTGGTGGTTCGGGTACAGAAGCGTTTCTCCAATGGACTTGGGTTCCTGGCGGCGTATACGGGCGGAAAGGAGATCACCGACAGCGGGTGGGGAAACACCATCACCTCCCTTAATGGCTCCACCGGCCGCCAGAACGTGTACGACCGGAGAGCGGATCGTGCACTCTCCCCTGATGACGTTTCCAGCCGCCTGGTGTTGAGCTTTAATGCCGAACTGCCGGTTGGGCGCGGACGGGCGTTCCTCACCTCAGCGCCCAGAGCGATAGACCTCGTCGTGGGAGGCTGGCAGTTCAACGGCATTATGACGATGCAGTCCGGCCTTCCTGTCACACTTTTCAGCGCCGTTAATCAGACCGGAATCAACAGCGCAGCGCAGCGGCCGAATAACAACGGGCAATCGGCAAATCTTGCGGGGGAGCGGGGTAGTACCGACGATCAGATCACAAGGTGGTTCGATACTTCGGTCTTCTCCGTTGCAGCGCCCTTCACTTTTGGAAACGCACCTACCGTGTTGCCGGATGTCCGAAACCCGGGCATTCGAAACTTTGACTTGTCGCTGTTCAAGAACTTTACTGTGCTTTCCGATAACAGGCTGAACGCACAGTTAAGACTGGAAGCAGCGAACGCGCTTAATACGACACAGTTTGGAAGGCCAGGCTCCACGATTGGGAACGCCAGTTTCGGCGTAATCAGTGGAGTCGGTGTAGGACCCAGGTCGGTTCAGCTGGCTTTAAAACTGCTGTTCTGACACAGACGGCCACGCCAGACGAAGGAGGCGGGGCGTCATGCCCCGCTTTCACTGGGGATTCCGCCGAAGTTGATCGCCGATTCCGAGGGAAGGTGGTCGCTATTCCGAGATGATCCCGGTCAGCCGTCGGAGCGAAGTGACGCTGGTTCTCCTTAACAAGTCCCAACGTGTATTGCACCTTCGCTACAATCTCGGAGCGGGAGGTTAGATGAAGATTATCAGCCACATCGCGCTCGGCCTAGCCTTTGCCGCAATAGCTGTCGGTGAGACGCGGGTTACGGGCACTGTGACCGACGAGTCTGGGGGACCCATTTCAGGGGCGATGATCCTCATTCATTGGGATTCGGCGGGAAGTACAGTTGGTCTTCATAGCAATGTTGGAATCAAGAAAGACTTGGTTCTAACGACTGACGCGAGAGGCAGCGTTTCCACTGAATTGCCGTCTGGTTTTTACGATCTGTTCATTTCCGCAATGGCATTCACGCCGGCATGTCAGAAGATTCGATTGAACGGTGCTGCCACATCCGAATTTAGATTTCGGCTCGGGGTAGATCCGAAGGTGATCCAGGAACTGGGCCATGAGATCTCGAGTAAACGTTGACTGTCCATTATGGCAAGCAAGCTATGCGTTTTGTTTTCCCGCGGTTCTTTCGCATCGAATCGCCCCGCATCTCGATGCGGTGAGCGTTGTGAACTAGACGGTCGAGGATACCGTCGGCCAACGTAGAATCGCCGATCTGTTTGTGCCAACGAGAAGGTGGTTGCCGCGGCTCATGCTGACCGTAGGCGAACAAGGGCCGTTCGAGCCGCTCGTCGTCCCAGTAGTCCGGCAGCGGCCACTGGAGTCCAGCTGCCTCGGCGCGCTTCAAGTAGTCGAAAACGGTGGACTTGCCCCCTGCGTTAGGCCACACGTTCTCGCGTGCGTTGCAGACCTGATTCGGTGAAGACCGGCGCCAGACGTTCGTAGCAGAGCCTGGCGATGGGCACGGGTTCGTATCCCGGTTTGCGGTGGATCATCGAACTGACCTCGACACCGATCGCGCCGCGGTATCCAATCCCGGAGAGCACGTGAAAGTATTCCCGATAATCGGTTGTTCCCTCTCCCGGGAGCAGGTACTCGTGCTTCTCCGGCGTTCCCTTCGCATCCTTGACGCTCACCAATGCTATCTTCGACTGCAATTGCCGGAGGCTCGGCTCGAGTTGGAAGCCTTCCACAAAGAAATGGCTGTAATCGTAAACAATTCGAATGTGCGGACTGTCGACCTCACGCAAGAGAGCCAGCGTGCGCTCCGCATTGTTCAAAGCGTGGCCGGCATGCGGCTTCACGGCGATGGTCATCTTCGACTCTTCGGCGACGGTGGCCCAATCTCGAAGCTCATCCACCATGCGCGGGCGCGCCTTGTCCCAATCAGCTGATTTGAGGCCGAGCACGGTATCCAGTACTGGCGGGTTCGTGGGTTCGATAGCGTGCGCAAGCTCCGCGACGCGTTTCAACCGCTCGAGGTTGTAGGCTCGCTTTTCTGGCGTACCGACAAGTGGAAGCGACTCAAGCAGAGCGGGAACGCACAGATTGAGGTCTCGTATCAAGGCTCGAAGCTGTTTGCGCTCTCGAGCCGGTAGCACCGCCGGATCGGTATTCCAACCCGGGATGACGCAGAGTTGAACTCCGTCATAGCCAATCGCAGCAACTTGCCTGAAGGCTTCGGCGATCGGCAGGGATTTCATTCCGTAAGTGCCGAATACGAAATTCACCAGCGCACCCGGCGCAGCCTCAAGCATGGCCGTGGCTGCGATAGAACCGAGGAGGGTACGTCGCGTCACTGGAACACCTCCGGACTTTCACAATCTTGCGGACTTTCACAATCTTGAAATGCGTACATACTAAACGGATTTCTGTGGTTCCAACGTGCGATCTGCCTCGGCTGCCGTCACCGGAGAGACCACGGCCGTCGGTAGGAGAGCGATCGCCAGTGCACCGAACAGTGCGAGGCCGAATACGACCAGTAGACCCACGTCATAATTGCCGGACCGATCACGCAAGACACCAAGGAGAAAGGGAAAACAAGTTTGGCCGATAGAATCGACCGGCAGAATAATCCCCATAACACGCGCCAGCGAGTTCGGGCCGAACGCCTGCGCAGCCATCAGCGGGATCAGCATGTAATCGGCTCCAAGCCCGAAACCGAAGACACTGGAGAATAAAGCAGGTATGCCTGGCTGGTCAATGATAAACAGCAGTGGTATGGGTAGCGCCACGAATAGGTAGGCAGCTACCATGATCCGTTTCTTGCTCAAACGGTCTGCCAACCAGCCCATGACGACACGGCCGACAAGACTGGAGATCAGAATCAGGAATGTCGTATCAGCAACCACAGCGGCGGATAGGCCGGAGTCGAGAAACATCAGCTTCATGTGCTGATTGATGGAACCGATAGCGCCAATGCTGGCGCAGCTACCCGCTGCGAGCAACCAAAACTTTCGGGTCCGAATCATCTCGGCGAATCCGGCAGGAGGGATGGCGAGTTCGGACGGGGGTTGCGCGTCGCCGTCGGGCCAGAGGCCCTTATCCATCGCCCGGTCCCGAACGAGAAAGAGTAGCACCGGGACCAGAAGCAGCATGGAGCCGCCAATAACCATAAGTGCTGTTCGCCAGCCGAACTGCTCGATCAATGGAAGAGCAACGTACTTCTGAGAGACGGCTCCGCCGAGCCCAAGCCCAAGATAAGCTATACCGATCGCGAGGCCGCGGTTGCGCCGGAACCAATGGCTTAGAATCACTTGGTGTGGTAGGGGACCCGCGCAGATGTAACCCACCATGAACGCACACCAGGCTGCGTAGTATAGAGCGAGGTTGCCCGTGCCCATTCCAAACGCCGTCAGAGACACCATCAGCATACCCGCGCCAAACAGAACCAATTTCCGAGGGCTGAATCGGTGAACAAGCAGTCCGCCGATTGGCTGAACGAGTATGGTTGCCAGAGCGATGCCGCTGCTTGTTTGGGCCCGTGTCCATCCAAACTCACGAATGAAATAGTCGTAAAAGAACGGCATGCCATAGAACGGCACGCCTACCGTCAGGAAGAGTGTGAAAAACGTGGATACAACAATCAACCAGCCGTAGAACAACGCAGTTACCCCTTCCGACGCGCTGGCCGCGTCACGCCTGGATTGCGCCGGAAAGTTGTTGTTCCTCTATGGCTGCCGTGTACTCAGCTATCATCCGCATGAACTCCGGCATGTACAGGTGCTGATCGTGCCAGGTTCGGCCGCTGACCATGTTGCCTGCCCGAACTACGCCTTCATCCACGAAGATTCCTCCGCAGAGTTCGATATCGAACCGGCACTTGAATACAGTGGCCATGCGGCGTCCACGGATCACGTCCGCGGCGGCTACGATCTCAGCGCCATGGCAGACAACCGCCACCGGCTTCTGAGCGTCGAAAAAGTGCCGGACAATACGAATCAGGTCGGCGTCATAGCGGAGGTACTCGGGCGCTCGGCCCCCAGTTAGGAACAGGCCCGTGTACTCCTCGGGATCCACGTCTGCGAACGCCATATCGGCGGCGAGATGATAGCTCGGCGACTCGCGAGTGATGTCCCAGCCCGGCGGGATCTCGTGCATCACCAGCGGGTAAACACGCTTTTCTGGACCCGCCACGACAGCTTGATAGCCGTCTTCTCGAACACGAAATAGCGGGTACAGCGTGTCCATCGCTTCCGCTGCATCGCCGATTGGTATGAGGACCTTTGTCATTGACTTCCTTTCAAATAAGATGGACAGCAATAAACCGGACGCAGGGCGGAATCCCGTTTACAATTGTACGCATCCCCAGGGTTTTCCGTCGGTCACGAGTTGTCTGGCTATGTAGTTAGCGAAGTACTTCGCTAAACAATATAACGCGTCCGGTCTCAGTGTCAATGTGGTCTTAAAACGGCTTTCCGTCATCGCCCGCCTGTACCGGATGCGTCGACTCACCGTCCCTGGGCCGTTGAGGCAGCGCGAAGGCGACCCATGCGTCGCCCAGAGTCCCACCGAGCTTTCCGCCGCCGGTTGCTGCGATCACGACGAATTGCCGGCCGTCCGCTTCGTAAGTTGCTGGGGGTGCGAACCCGCCGAACGGCAGCTTGTGCTCCCAAAGTTCCCGACCCGTTTCGCTATCGAAAGCCCTGAGCTTGAGATCGCGAGTTCCGCCGGCAAATACAAGCCCGCCAGCCGTTACGATTGCCCCGCCGAAGTTTTCCGTGCCGGTCTTGGGAACACCTTGGCGTGTCAAGTCCTCGTACTCTCCCAACGGGACCTTCCACGCGATTCGGCCCGTGCTCAGGTTGATGGCGTTCAAAGTTCCCCACGGGGGCTTCACGCCCGGCCGGCCCGCATCGTCGAGCAGTTTGCTATACCCTGCGAACCTGTACAAGAACCTTGGTTCACTGTCTTCGAGTTTCGTCCCGGCAGGAAGATCTTTGTCATAAAGGAAATCGACCAGACCTTGAACTTTCGACGCCGGGACCGCTATTCCGGGCATTGCGCCGCGACCATTGCGAAGGATCGATGGGAGCTGCTCTGGTTTCACCCGGCTGGAGATGGCAAACAAGGGCGGCCCTGCACCCTTGCCGTCGCGGTCGACACCGTGACAGGCACTGCAGTACTGCATGTACGTTTTGTGGCCCGGCGTCATCGGGATTCCCCGCCGCCGCTGCGGAAGCTGCGTGCGAGCAATCTTCACTACCCACGGCAGCTTGTTGGCCGTGACGTAAAGCAACCCGGTGCTTGGGTCGAATGCCGCCCCGGTCCACTCCGCCCCGCCGTGCATGCCGTAGAACACGAGCGGAACATCGTTGCGGAAGGGCTGGAACCATCCATAGTCCGCGCCGGCGATCCTGTTGAGAACGAACTTTCGAGATTCCGGAGAGATATCTGTCACATCATCGGGCGAGAACGCCTGCCTACCGAACGGCTCCGGCAATTCCAGGTCCGGTTGCCACTCTGCCGTCTCTTCCCCGTCGAGGTTCGATTGCGTCGCGCGCCGGAAGCGCATGGGAAAGAGCGGCTTCCCGGTGACTCGATCGAGCAGCAGAGTATTACCGATTTTTGTAACCTGAGCGACCGCGTCGTATTTGCGTCCGTCGCGTGTCAGGGTAACAAGGTTGGGTGGTGCGGGAATATCCAAATCCCAGATGTCATGGCGGATCTCCTGCACGTGCCACAGCCGTTTGCCCGTTTCAGCATGGATCGCGACCACGGAGTTCGCGAACAGGTTGTCCCCGCTGTGAAGCATCCCCAGGTAGTTCGGGTGTGGGGATCCTGTGGAGATATAGGCAATGCCTCGCGCTTCATCCAGGGCCATGCCTCCCCAGGTGTTCGCGCCATATCCGGGACCGCTCCATGTTTCATGACCGAACTCGCCTTCACGCGGGATGGAATGGAACCGCCAGCGAGGCTCACCGGTTAGAAGGTCAAACGCGCGAAGCACATTCCAGCAGGGAACGATCAGCAGACTCTTGTAAATCGCGGGTGCAACAACGCCGCGGCCCGGAACACGTCCACGCTCGCCGAAGCCCGGCACCGGATAACCGGTCTTTGCGTCCAGAGCATGAATCCAGTCCCCCGCCGTGAAATACAACCGGGGTCCATGCTGCGCGTCCCCAGCCCAATAGATCAAACCTCGCTGCGCCGGCCGCGCCGGAGCCTTAAAGCGCCACTTCTCCCGTCCAGTGGCACCATCCAGAGCAACGACGTGGTGGCCAGCCGTTGGAGCATAGATGACTCCACCCACAATGACGGGATTGCTCTGAATGTTGGCTGCGCCGTCACCGGAGTTGTACACCCATGCCACTTCTAGACGCGTCACGTTAGTGCGGTCGATCTGTGTCAGCTTGGAGTATCTGCTTGAGCCATGATCACCATATGATCTGGGCCAGTCGACTCCCGCGTGTGACAGAGATGCCGTGTTCGCCGGCGTCATCTCGGAAAGGGACGCTGGCGGTATCGTGCGATACTGAGGCGCACCAGCAGGCAGAGCGGCGGCTACGGCAGTCGCGAGAATCAAAGCGCCGCGAGTTTTCATGCGGCTGAACCGCTGTCGCGCGGGAGAACGACCTGCATGTATTCGATTGTACGGCCACTTAGCTAAGTGCTTCGCCGTCCCTCAATTGTGCGGCGAAAGTAAGTATGGAGTCAAGCGCTCCTGCTCGGGTGCCGCAGGTGCTACGAAGATCGTCATACGCGCGCACAACCGGCCTCAACGTCTCATACAATCGGAATGGATGGCAACTATCTATGACGTCGCTAAGCGGGCCGGCGTGTCGATCGCAACCGTGTCGGCGGTTATCAACCGTACGGCCTACGTGAGCCCCGGCCTAACCAAGCGCGTCAATGAAGCTGTTGCCGAGTTAGACTATACCCTCAATCACCTCGCACACGCGCTGCAGACAAGAACGACGCGCACGATTGGAATGCTGATCCCGGAAGTCGCCAGCCCGGACCCGTTCTACGGGCAGGTTGTGCGAGGAGCCGAGGACGTATTTCGTAAGAAGGGATACTTGCTGATTTTGGGGCATACGTACAACCAGGTGGAAGAGCAGTCCCGTTATCTCGCGGCGTTTCGCTCCCGGCTGGTGGACGGAGTTCTGCTGTTCCAGTCAGCCGGAGACGATGATGAACTTGACCGGCTCCTGAAGAACAAGAAACCCGTCGTGTTTGTGGGCCGCGTGCCTGCCGGAATTGAGGCCGATACGGTTGCAACGGACATCCTCCGCGGAACTCAAATGGGGGTAGAGCACCTGATTTCACAGGGGCACTCACGGGTCGGACTGATTACGGTTCGGTCGTCACTCAGCGTGGCGGAATCTCGACAAGAAGGGTGGCGGCGAGTAATGCGAAAGCACTCGCTGACGGCTGATCCGGCGCTTGTTGTTTTTGGCGAATTGTCTGTTGATGCCGGGCACGCAGCCGCTGCTAAGCTGCTAGATCTGCCAGACCCACCCACCGCGATTTTTGTCGACAATCTTGTTATGGTGACCGGAGCAATTCGTGCGATCCGCGAACGTGCACTTCGATGCCCGGAAGATATAAGCATTGTCAGCTCCGATGATGCAGAGTGGCTCGACGTATTCGATCCCCCGGTGACGACGATCGTGCAGCCTAGTTATGAGCTCGGGACCAGAGCCGCCGAGGTTCTCTTAAAGCGCATCCGCCATCCCAAACGTGCCACTGAGAACGTGTTGCTAAAACCCGGTCTAAAGGTTCGTCCTTTGGGCCAAGCTAGCCCGATACGGGCGCCGAAAACAGATGCTCCCAAGTCTCGGAACTCGGCTGCCTAGAACGAGTCCTGTGCATCTGACATGAGAGTCGTTACCACTCGCTTGTTATTGTGCAGCCGGTGAGGCCGGCTACTCAGGCGGAAAGGCTTTCAGGTACGCCCTGATTTCATCGCGCACCTGGCGAAACAGCGCCAGCCGGTTTTGTTCTGACCCTTCGAGCGCAGCCGGGTCTTCAAACGCCTTGCGGTTGTTGCTTCCGGTCTGACATGCCCCGGTTCTGTTCTGCCGCTTTCAACTTCAAAACGCTCGCCTGCATCGTGCCGGAGCAGTCCTTCAGCCATTTGGCTACGTGCGGAATTGCCCGTGCAGAGAATAAGAACTTTCTGTTTTTGCATCATCAGATCGTTCGAGTGCGGCGGGAAACCAGTGCCGGGTACGATTACAAGCGGCGCAGAGGGTAAGCATTACCGGCGGCGGATTTTGTCGCGTCGTCGCTGAGCGCACCGGCCACGCAGCCCACCCACAGTTCCATGCTTTTCTTGATCTCGGCAGGCACGTCGCCGCGCACAACAACGTCAGAAACAGCGAAGCGGCCGCCAGGCTTGAGAACCCGGAACGCCTCTTTCAAAACTCGGTCCTTGTCGCCGGACAGATTGATGACGCAGTTGGAGATGATGACGTCCACCGAGTTGTCAGGCAGCGGAATGTTTTCAATCTCGCCTTTCAAAAACTGCGCATTCGTGAGGCCGCTCTTGCGCTTGTTCTCTTCGGCCAGCGCCGTGGGATTGCCGCAGCCGAGAGAGGCTTTCAGCGCCGTTTCTGGTACTTCGCCTTCCTGGGCCGCATCGTAGAGGTTTGAAGTGATCGGGTCACATGACGCTTCGAGCGCCGATGCACCGCCGCAACAGGAATTGCCGGCGCCCGACTGGACGCGAAGCGCAGCCTGCCCGTACTTTTCACGGACGACTTCCTTAACAGTCTGTGTACTCATGACTATGTCCTTTCAG
Source organism: uncultured Solibacteraceae bacterium (assembly GCA_964441675.1). Taxonomy (GTDB): domain Bacteria; phylum Acidobacteriota; class Terriglobia; order Bryobacterales; family Bryobacteraceae; genus JAPKYZ01. Next base: position 15,110 of record CAYTVP010000057.1, read on the forward strand.
CAGCAGGAGACAACCGCTTGCGGTTCAATGGCCTTGTTCCGGGTGCAGCATTCGGCATAGAGAAAGCCGAGAAGTTCCTGAAGCCCTTCCGTATTGGCTGAATACCAGAGGAAGGTTCCGTCCCGGCGCACCTTGACCAGCCCTTCGTTCTTCAGCTTTTCCAGATGGTGCGAAAGCGTGGAGCTTGGGATTTCCAGTTCGCTGCCAATTTCACCCACGACCATTCCTTGCGGATGGGCGGAAAGGAGAAGCTGCATAATGCGGAGCCGTGGCTCCGTGCCCATGGCCGACAGCATGCCGGCAAAGCGGGCAATCTGTTCAAGGTTCTGTTTCTTGGCCATTTGCCGTATGCCTCTGTATTTCTAATATAATAGAAATACTTAGATGGTCGAGAGTTTTGGAAAGCGCTTGTACAGATTCTATACGTCTGAAGACCGAGACTCCTGCTCACTTCCTCAGGATTTTGTCTATGGCCTTTCCCTTGGCCAATTCATCCACCAGTTTGTCTAGGTAACGGATCTGTTGCATGAGCTTATCCTCGATCTCCTCCACGCGATAGCCGCAGATTACGCCTGTGATCTTGAAGACGTTGGGGTTGATCCGTGGTGCACGGGCGAAGAAAGTCTCAAAGTCAACCTTCTTGTCGATCTGCTGTTG
>CAYTVP010000058.1:0-15571 GCA_964441675.1 uncultured Solibacteraceae bacterium
CTTTGATGTATCCCACAACACGAACGGCCCGGCGGGTTGCGCGAGGATCAGCCCCACGCTGAGCGACCCCACGCTGAGCAGCAATTTCGCGATCGACCACTTGTTCATGATCTTCCTCCTGTGGGAGGAGGAAAGAGTCCTCGAAAAAGTTTCATGAGTGATGGTTCCTTTTAGACGATGGTGTTGACGATTGTGCCGGAGCAAAGAAATCGCGATTCCCTCGTGCTCCGATACCGAGCCAGGCAAGACAGCCGAGCATGTAGAACGCTGCGGAGAGAACAAAAGGCCAGGTCCAGTTCTGGCCGCTCCAGGTTAGGGCGTAGCCAATCACTGCCGGCGCCAGGAAGCCGGCCAGATTCCCTGTCATGTTCATGGCTCCGGACAGGCTCCCGGTCCAGGGCCCGCCGACGTCCATGCAGGCATCCCAGGCGGGTGCCAGAGAAAGATCGTTAGAGAAACTCGCCAGCGCAATCACTACGAGAGCGACGCGAGCATCTTCGACGAACAGGGAGACGATCAGCAGGACACCGGCGGCAAAACAGCCAATCGCTCCGAGCGCGCCGCGGGAACGGGCTCGAGTCCACCGGGCCCCGAGCGCCGGAATAAGAAGCCCACCCGCCAGGCAGCCGAAGCCACCGAAGAAGAGCGGTAGGGTGCTGAGCAGCGAAGCGACCGACTCACTTGCACCTCTGCCTTCCAATACGTAAGTGGGCAGCCAGGTGATATAGAACGACCACCCCCAGGAAACGGCAAAATACTGGGCGAACAGCAACAGCGCGCTGGGGCCGCGGAACACGCTCCAGGAAATGCGATGTGAGGACACGGACGCCGCGGATGCGCCTTGGCCCGCCGGCTTATAGCCGAACCAGAACGCCAGCACCCATACAATGCCGAGCAAGCCGAAAACCTGGAAGGCAAACCGCCACGAAACAAGGTTGATCAGCCAGAGCACAAGCAAAGGCGTGAAGGCACCCGCCCAACGAGAGGAGAGCCACATATAACCCTGCGCGCGAGCACGTTCGTCGGGGGCCAGCCAGGATTGAAAGAGCCGGGCAACGGTCGGGTAACAGCCCGCCTCGCCCGCGCCAAACAGGAATCGAGTGACCAGAAGTGACGGGTAGTTCCATGCCCAACCTGTGGCGGCGGTAAAGAACGACCACCATGTGACGATTCGCAGCAGGACGGGGCGAGGGCCGAAGCGGTCGCCCATCCAACCACCGGGGATTTCGAAGAGAGCGTATGCGAGTGCGAAGGCGCTGAAGATCCACCCGACCTGGATGCGACTGAGAGAAAAGTCTCGAGCCACAAAAGGGGCCGCTTGCGACATTGCCACGCGATCTATGTAAGTGACCAGAGAAAGTGTGATCGCAAAGAAAATGACCCGACGACGAAGGTCACCGGACTGGCCGGTGAGGGGCGCCGGTTTCGTACTCACATCGGTGGAGGTCATTGATAGCGGATGTTGGGCATCCTACGCCGTGCCGTTCCGATCTTTCCCTGCCCTAGAACACAAAGCTGAGACCGATCTGGATCTGCCGTCCAGCCATCGCACTGCCGATACTGCCGAAGGCGGCTGAGCCGCGGGACGTATTTGGCATACCCAGGTTGGGCCGGTTCAGCACGTTGAAGAATTCACCGCGAACCTGCAGCAATCGTGTATCGGTGAAGTGAAAGTCTTTGAGGAGAGATGTGTCTATGCTGATGGTGGCCGGACCGGTACCGATGTTGCGTCCAGAGTTGCCGAGCACGCCGTTGCCGGCAAAAGCGAACGCGCCGATGTCGAACCATTGATCGATCGATTCACCGCGGGAGCGGCCTGAGGGCATACGCCAGTCGCCAATCAGATCGGGACGCTGAGACGCCGAGAACGCGTTCAGACGATTCGTCTGCTCCACCACGCCAAAGGGCAATCCGGTGCGTAATTCCGAGATGATGCCAAGACTCCATCCGCCGATGACGAGATCCAAGGCACGATTCTGGATATTCAGCGGCTTGCTGCGTCCAACGGGCAACTCATACACTGCGCTGGTTACCCACCGGTGGCGAATATCATTGCCGCTGAGCGATTTATCCAGCTGCCGCGCGTAATAGCTCTGCATTCCGATCCCGCCGGCATCGGCCGCTGACTGAACATCATCGATGAACTTTGACCATGTGTAGTTTGTGAGCAAATTCAGACCTTGCGAGAATCGCTTTTCCAGTTTCAGGTTGAAGCCGTGGTACGAGGAGTTGCCCCAGTTTGTGGCGCGCCAGATGACGTTGGCGTACTGAGGAAACGGACGCAGCACCTGGCTTTGCACCTGGCCTCGAAGCTCAGGCCGGATTTCGTTCACATTGGTGGCGCGGCCACTTACCTTGTGAGCCAGGTTGGACGTGTAAGATGCTTCAAGCAGAAGCGAATTCGCCAATTGGTGCTGCGCGCTGAAGTTAATGTGATGCGCGTAAGTAGCCTTCTGGTTTTGGTTGTAAAAATCGGGGCTGATAACCGGGGCAACGCCAACAGGCACCGCGCCGAATCCAGGACCTAGTGGATCCGTAGGAGGAGAGGGCACGCCGTCGCGAAGGAGGAGGGCTGGTGTCAGACCGTTGTTGGAGGACTGAAACTGGCGGGTATCGCCATAACCGACAACATTTGCGCGGCTGATGGAATCGTCGTAGATCGGGCCGTACATAAGGCCATAGCCGCCACGTAGAACGAGCCGGTCTCCAACCGGCCGCCAGGCAAAGCCGAAGCGCGGGCCGAGGTTATTCTTGTCGAAACGATGAGCGTGAACCGGGACGCCATCCTGACCGGCGTAGGTGATGATACCGGGGGTCCCCGAAACGGGATTAATCTTCGTGGGGTCAAAACCGGTTTGATGATTGTCGCGCTCGGTTCGGGGAGTGTCCATGTCCCATCGAAGACCGAGGTTGAGTGTCAGTCTGTTGGTCACCCTCCAGTCATCCTGAATGTAGGTCGCGAAGTAATTCGTTCGCGTGTTCGTGAAACCCGTCGTCACTGCTGCCGTATTGGTCCATCCAAGTAGCAGTCCGGCCAGGGCGAATCCAGGACCAGTGGCCACTTCGTTAAATGAGAAGGTGCCGGACCGGGCATTGCCCCAAAGGTCAGCAAGGTCTGACGAACGCCACTCAAAGCCGGTCTTCACGTGATGCTTGCCGCGAATCCAGGTGACGGAGTCAATAATCTGATGTTGGAAGCCCGGTCCGGCCAACCGATACTGATTGCCTTGCCCGATAGCGGAATAGCCTGTCACGTTGATATTCGGCGTACCGTCCAGCGCGACACCACTCAATCCGACGTCGCCGGCAATCGTGCTTGGGTAGAGAGACGGATCTTCGTTTGTTCTGCGGTTGTAGTTATAACGGAGTTCGTTGAAAAGCGTTCCCGTCACGTTCCGTATCCAGTTGCCGGTGACGTGGAACTGATCGGACAGTAGATTCCCCACGGTGTCGGCGGCAGGGTTGGGATAAACACGGCCGGCTTCCACCGGGCTTCGAAATTTCAGGTAGCGACCCGAGATTCGATCGCGTGGCGAGAAGATGTGGTCGACCTTAACGATATAGCTGTCGCCCGTCGTCTTATTCACCGCGTTCTGGCGGAAATTACGATTTCCACTAGGCGCGCCGGCTACGTTCGGAGCCGGATAAAGCGTGGCGAGCGCCGCGCCAACAGGATCCAACCGATCGGCCGGTATCCGGTTGCCCGGAAAAGGCTGGCGCGTCAAAGGGTCGATCACCGTTCCAGGTGACGCCGAGAAGTCGCCGCGTACCTCGGCCTCGGTAGGGACGTTCAGAATTCTTGTTACCCCATCCCGGCGTCGAGTTCCCTCATAGGAAAAGAAAAAGAAAGTGCGATCGCGCCGGATTGGACCCCCTAATGTGCCGCCGAAGACGTTGTAGCGAATCGGGGCCTTGCTTGCCGAAAAGAAATTACGCGCGTCGAAGGCATCATTGCGCAGGAACTCATAGAGGGAACCGTGGAACTGATTCGTACCCGATTTCGTGGTCATGGAGATGAAGCCACCGGTGCTGCGACCGTACTCCGCAGGATATCCGTTCGCCTGGATACGAAACTCCTCCATGGCCGCAACCGGTGGAGCCACGCTGACAATGCCCGTGACCATCATCACACCTTGCAGGTTCCCGCCATCGAGCTGCCAGATCTGCTGGCGCGCGCGACCGCCGGCGATCGAGAAGTTTGTAATTCCTTCCCAGGAGGCTTCACTGCCGAATGTAACGTTGCCCATCAGCCGAACCAGGCTGCCGATCCGCCGGCTGGCGAGCGGCATATTGCGAATCGTGGCATTCTCAATCAGCGTATTCACTGCGGAGCTATCCGACTGCAATAGCGGGGTCGCGGATGAGACAGTGATGGATTCGGTTAACGCGCCAATCTCCAGCCGCACGTCGAGGGTCAGTACCTGCCCTGTGTCCAAAGTCAAATTCTGACGGACGTAGCGCTTGAATCCGCCCGCTTCCACCTGCAGTTCATAGGGCCCGGGGTTAATGGACGGCACGGTAGCGATTCCAGCAGCACTCGTTGTGGCATTGGCCTGGACACCGGTTGCCGTGTTCAGGAAGGTAACAGTGGCGCCAGGAATATAAGCCCCGCCAGGATCGGTAACCACAACGGAGACGCGGGCGGCCGACGACTGCGCGAACGAGACGCTCATCGAAACGGCGAGACACACTACGACTTTGAGAGCAAACATAGCGATTCCTCTTCTTGGAGTACCGGTTTGTTTCTGAGTTCGCGGCGAGGGCGGCTTAGGCCACTACGCCCTGCTGCGCAAAAATGGACAACGCCGATCGAATTTGTGTGATCCGGGATGGGGAGCTAACGGACATAGGCGGCCTGGGAACCCCGCCATCCCGATTTTGTGCCTGCATTGCCGTCCGAACATTGGCCGGCAGGTTGGGAGCATCGATTGCATTCCACAGTCTCAGGAGTTGCCGGTGCAGGACCAGCGCCCGTTGGTGGTCGCCTTGCTGCACGGCGTTCCAGATCGCCACACACCATTCGGGTACGGCTGAGAGAATGGCGGCTATCGCCCCGTGCGCTCCCAATAAGAAAGATGGGTAGAGCAGTGCATCAACAGCCGAGATAATACGCACCCGATCTTCAATACCCGCTTCTCCCACCAACAGGAGCAAATCGGCCAGCGCCTTCATGTCGCTTGCACTTTGCTTCACGCCAATAACGCCATCGACGTCACGGAGAATACCAGTCAGCACAGGCGCGGACAGGTATGACCAAGGCACGACGTTATAGATAATTACCGGCAGTCCGCTACGTTGAGCAATCTCGCCGAAGTGCCGCGCCATAGCTTCGTCGTCGGGCCGAAATACATAGTGAACCGGAGTTACCTGTACCGCCACGGGACGCAGATCAGCCAGCTCTTTGGCGCGCTCCACGGCCGCGGCAGTGCTATTGGTGATGATGCCGGCAATAACCGGGACGCGGCCTCGTACTTCGTCCATGGTGGAGCCCAGGATTTGACGGCATTCCCCGGTAGTGAGGGTGTGTCCTTCGCCAGTGCTTCCGCACACGGCGAGGCCATGCACGCCCGCGGTCTCCACCATGTAGCGAACTTCGCGGCGGTGCATGTCCTCGTCGATAGTGCCGTCTCCCCGGAAGGGAGTTACGACCGGCGGTATGATTCCGTTGATTTGAGCGATATTCATTAGTCCTCGACTTCCACAAGAGTGGAAATTATCCGTGCCGCAGTCATCGCCTCTCGCGCAATCTCCTGCATCCGCTCATCGCTGAGCCTTACTTTTGGGCCTGAAATGCTGACTGCCGCAACGGACTCTCGTAGCGGATCGGTGACTGCCGCTGCGATGCACCGCACTCCCGGTTCGTTCTCTTCGAGGTCCAGGGCGTAGCCTCGCTCTCGAACCGCTTGCAGCTCTTCCTGCATCGCGGTCCAGGTGCGAACCGTCTGCTTCGTGTGTGCGCGCATTCCGGTGCGCTTCAGGATCTCGCGAGCCTCCACATCGGTCAGCGCAGCCAGAATCGCCTTACCAAGGCTGGTGGAATGCAAGTCCCATCGCGTGCCGACGTCGCCGCGCGTATGTAATTGGAAGGCCGACTCCACAGCCGCGACGATTACCACCTGGTCATTGGAGAGCAACCCAAGCTTGCAGGTCTCGCCTGTAGACTCCACCAGCTTTCGCAAAACGGGACGAGACTGGGCTAACATTCCGGAGCGCTTCGCAAAAAGGAGGCCCAGTTCAAGCGCCCGCGGACCGACGCGATAACGTCGCGTTTCCGGGTCCTGGCGGACGAGGTCGAATTGCTGCAGCGTGCGCAGAAGGTTGTGCGCGGTGCTTTTCGGCAAACGTACCTTGCGGGCCAGATCGGACAGCGACCAGGCCGGCGCGTCAATCGAGAAACAAACAAGCAACTCAAGTGCCTTGCTCACCGAAGCGACCTGGTATGGAGCCGGCGAGCGGCTGAGGCGCTTAGGAGCCATTGTCACCTCAGACCTCCTGTCTGTTGTCTCGTAAAGCACGTAAAACGAGAGTATCGGAAGGTGGAAATAGTGCAATAGAGGTTTCAGTGTGACTGAACAGAAATTGAGCGCTGCTCACACATCGAAGTAGCGGTTCAGAGGCGCTGAACACTGCGGATTTGATCCTGTCGAACGAGACCAGCGTTCATTGCCTGATCCGAAGCTCGGGTTCCAGAAGGATCATCTCGAAGCGGCGGCGTGGGTGCTGAATTCTCTTCAGCAACAGCTCCGCGGCGCGTACGCCGACTTCGTAGCTGGGCTGCACAACCGTCGAGATCCTCGGCTGAAATACATCGAGCCACTCGGCGTCGTCGGAGCACATCACTTCGATTTCGCCGGGGCATTGGATTCCGTTTGCGGCCAGTACTCGCAGAATGCCGGTAATGAACACGAGGTTGGCTGCAAAGATCGCGGTGGGGCGAGGCTGATGTTCGAGAAGCCGCAACGCGGCGCTCTCGCCTGCTTTCGAACTGAGATCCTCTTCAATCACCCACGATGGGTCCGCGGCAAGACCGTGCTCGGTGAGAGCCTCCTGCCAGCCGCGCCGCCGATCCTCGGCAACACTTAAGGACCGTTTTACGATGATCAAGCCGATATTGGTGTGACCCCGCGAGATTAGATGGCTTATGCCGAGGTAGGTCGAGCGGCGGACATCCGCGGCTACCACGTCGGCGACAGGCTTGCCCGGATTCCGTCCCACAAACACCACCGGCCTCTTGCTTTCAAGCAGCTTCTGCATCTCCGCGTCCTCGCCCGGAGCGGGAAACAACAGGAGGCCGTCCACCATACGCGATCGGAACGTCTGTATATAGCGGGACTGCTCGCGGATTTGATTGTAAGTGTGACCGAGAATCACGACATAGCCTCGCTTCCGCAGGTAATCCTCCGCCCCGCGCACTACTTCGCCGTAGTAAGGGTTGGGGTTTGCCGTTGCCGGGATAAGCATGCCGATCGTTCGTGTTGTGCCCGTTTGAAAGCTCTGAGCGAGCCGGTTCATGCTGTAATCGAGCTGGCGAACGGCGTCATTTACCCGTTTGGTCAACTCCGGGCTCACGTACGACGTACGGTTCAAAACGGCGGAAACGGTCGCGACCGAGACCTGAGCGAGTTGTGCAACGTCGCGGATGGTGGCCATGAAAACTCATCTTAAGCGACATGGCATTTCTTTCGCGCGGTGGAAGAAATTTGCTTGACACGGTGAAGAGACCGCTATATAACAATTTCAGCGAACTGGTTCGCTAACAAGTTCGCCAAACGAAAATTCATGAGTAAAAATACAATCGGGGGGATTATCCCTCCCATGCTGACCCCATTTGACTCCCAGGACAGGATCGATGAAAAGGCGCATCGCGCCGAGGTCCGCTACCTCGTGGACACTGCCGGCGTTCATGGAGTCGCCGTCTGCGGGAGCACTGGGGAAGGTCAGACGCTTTCGGTAGACGAGACTCGCGATTTGACCGCATGGACCACAGAGGAGGTACGTTCGCGCATCCCGGTAATCACCGGCATCATCACCAACAGCACCAAGTCCGCGATCGGGCGAGGCCAGGCCGTAGCCGATCTTGGCGTGACTGCTTTACAGATCACGCCGCCCCATTACTTGTTCCGCCCTAGCGACGATGCGATGCTGCGCCATTTCGCAACGATATTTGAAAAGACAGGTATCCCCGTAATCATCTACAACGTCGTGCCGTGGTCCTACCTCTCCCCTGCTCTGCTAGGCAAAATTCTTCGCGAAGTGGATGGTGTGATCGGCGTCAAACAGAGCGCAAGCGACGTGAAAACACTGGCGGATCTGCTGCTGATGCAGAAAGAGGGTCTCATCCCGGGAGATAAGCGGATTCTCGCCGCGGTGGATGCGCTCCTCTACTCCAGTTTCACGCTCGGAGCGCATGGTGCCATCTCCGGAATCCTGGCCGGCGCGCCTGAATGGAGCGTCGCTCTCTGGAATGCGGTGCAAAACGGCGACCATGCGCAGGCGCTCGAACTTCACCATCAGTTGCTGCGCTTCTACAATGCCTTCTACGCGGACAATCGTCCCGCCAACTTGAAAACCGCTCTTAGACTGCGGGGCCGCGATGCCGGACAACCCCGTCCGCCCATGCAGCCGAGTTCGCCGGAGCAGGTTGAGAGGCTTCGTCAGGTAGTCGAAACTATGAGCCGTCCCCTCGCGACGGCGGAGAGATAAACATGATCATTTCGAGACGCCGTCTGTTTCCGGCTGCTTCCCTGGGATTCGCCGCCAGCGCCTCTGCGATGCAACAGGCCGGCGTCGCGCCGCGGGAGACTTCGATCGACTGGGCTCGCCAGCTCTTCGAGGACTCCGTGCTCGATTCGAGCACGGTTGTTTTCGATGGAAAGAGCCCCAATAGCCTGGCCTGCAATACGAACCTCCGGAAAATGCCCGACGGCGCGCTGGCCATGACGATGCTGGGCGGCGGCGACAGCGAACCGCTGCCCGAGAACAATATCTTTCTCACCCGGAGCCACGATCAAGGCAAGACGTGGTCTGAGTTGAAACCGCTCCTGCTGGGCTTCAAGGAGAAGGACCGGACGCGGGCTCTAGTCCCACCGGAGCTTATGGTTCACCAGGGTCGATGCTGGCTGTTCTTCTATGTGCATGATGGTAAGTTCGGCGAATGGTCCAGTTGGTACTCCACCAGTGATGATTCCGGACAGACCTGGAGCAAGGCGAACCCGATTCCAGGAGAACTCCACCGAAGCACCGCCGTGCGAAATCACATCATCACCAGGAAAGGCGCCATCATGCTTCCGTTCCAGCACTACCTGGCAGAGCGCCGGAATGTGAACCCGCGCAACGGCATTTTGATAAGCAGCGATGGCGGCAAGACTTTCGAGCAGCATGGCTGGATTCGGGTCAGCGACGACGATCTCTATACAGGCTGGACGGAGCCGGGCTTGTTTGAACATACCAACGGCGCCATCACAATGCTGCTTCGCAGGGACGGCAGCGGCGTGCTGTACCGGGCCGATTCACCGGACGGAGGAAAGACATGGCCCACGATGGCGCTTCCGACAGCAATTCCGAATCCGGGCAGCAAGTTCACCGTGTACCCGCTCGGCGGCGAAAGGGTGGCTCTGCTGCACAACCCACATCCAAAGACGCGGAATCCACTCTCCCTCTGGGTGTCGTTCGATGGTATGGAGACCTGGCCTTATCGAAGGGACCTCGTTCGCCTGCCCCCGCCGCCTCCCGGAACACGCGTTACCGGTGCCAAGGTCGGAATGAGCTATCCCGACGGCTTCGTTAGCGACGACCGCTCTTACTTGCATTTTGCTTATGACGAGCGTAGAAACCGCGCTATCTACTACGCCGCCAAACTCCCACCATTGCCTGCCTGAAACGGCAGTCGCTAACTAGCAGCCACCCAGCAGGAGGGACCATGTCCGTTCGCATACCCATCACTCTACTTGTATCCACGCTTCTCTTCATGACATTTCCGCTAGCCGCACAGTCTCCCACGGGAAGGATCGTGGGGACCATTACCGATGAGTCGGCGGCAGCTGTTCCGGGAGTGGTAGTTTCGGTGCGGAACTTGAGCACTGGTGTCAGGGCTGAGGCGCAATCGAACCAGTCCGGTATCTACAACGTCCTCTTTCTCGAACCAGGCCGATATGAATTTACAGCGGATGCCAAGGGATTTCGGCGGTATCACCGGCCCTCCCTTACTGTGGAGACGGGCCAGATTCTGTCTCTGGATGTGCAACTCCAAGTCGGCGATGTGGCAGAGTCGCTGACAGTGACCGACTCGACTCCGCTCGTGCAGTCAGACACCTCCTCAATAAACCAGTTGATCGAGAATGCCACCATCCGGAACATGCCTTTGGCCAGCCGGCGCGGCGCGAGCCTGGTCAAGTTGATGGGCAACGTGACATTCAACAATGAAGAATCCTGGGAAGGAATTCCGAACTTCTCGATGGCCGGCGGCCGCGGCCGCCAGCAACTCTGGACGCTGGACGGCGGCAATATGCAGGCCGTCTCCCTGGTAACGGGCATCCTCATGGTGAGCCCGCCCGTCGAAGCTCTTCAGGAAATCAAGGTGGAAGCGAATGGCTACCCCGCCGAATACGGCCGGACGATGGGCGGCTATATCTCGATGACAACCAAGTCCGGCACGAACCAGTTTCACGGCGCCGCGTACTACTTTCTACGTAACAACGCACTCGACGCCCGTTCCTTTTTCGCACCGGAGATCGCGCCACGCAAGTACAACGTATTTGGCACGACAATTGGGGGACCCATTCGTAAGGACAAAACGCATTTCTTCTTTTCCTACGAAGGCACGAGGCGGAGCGACGGCATCACCCGCATTTACAATGTCCCCACGGCTGCCGAGGTAGGCGGCGATTTCTCCGCCTCTGCAGGCTCTCCGCTCGATCCGTTGACCGGGCAACCCTTTCCCGGCAAGGTAATCCCCCTGAACCGTCAGGATCCGGTAGGCCGTGCCCTGGCGGCGCTGTTTCCGGCGCCCAACGTACCCGGGGCAGCGTCCGGCGCCAATAACTTCCGGACCAACGTTGTCAATAAGACCCGCGCTGACAGCTACATTGCGAAACTCGATCACGTGCTCTCGCTCAATGATCGCCTCAGTTTTCGCTACTTTACTTTCAACAGTCCGATTATCGGAGGCAAGGCAACGCCGGAGCCCTCAGCGGATCCGAATGGAACCGACCGGAAGGCGATACATCATCATCTGACCGGAACATGGTTTCGGAATCTGAGTCCCACCAAGTTCAATGAACTCCGCTTGAACTACAGTATCCGCGGAAACGACGATCCACTCGCCTTAGACTCCGGAATCGCCGGCAATATCAATCTCACGGGCGTGGACCCGGCTGGTATGCCGCGCGTCAATGTGACCGGTTTCACCAGCCTTGGGTGGGCAAATCAGTTCCGCGCGGGCCGGCCGCAGACGGGCTACCAGATTACGGATTCACTCACCATGGTTCACGGCTCGCACAATGTGAAGATCGGCGGCGAATGGCGGTACAGCGGCCGCCGGGACAACTACGGCACGTCACGGTCCGGAGCCTTCTCCTTCAATGATGTCGCTGTTGGCCGCGGTTTCGCCGTCGGCGCGCTTCTGCTGGGCTGGGTGAACTCGGCCAATGTCGAAACGGGCGATGTCTCAACGCGCTCAGACTACTACAGCGCGTTTATTCAGGATGACTGGAAAGTGACGCCTCGACTGACGCTCAACATCGGCCTACGTTGGGAGATGGATACTCCACGATGGGAAAAAGAGAACCAGCAGAGCGGTTTCGATCCCACGCCGCTGAATCCCGTGTCGGGTACGCCGGGCGTGCTCACTTTCGCCGGCCGCGACGGCATATCAAAGTATGCGCATCGCTTCGACAAAAATAACTTTGGACCGCGATTCGGATTTGCCTGGCGCCCCTTTGATTCCTCCACGGTGATTCGAGGCGCCTATGGCGTCATGTTCGGACCGATCTACGACTCCTCAATCAGCCGCGCATTGATCGTCGGATTCGGCGACACGCGTTCGTTCGTCTCTTCCGATAATGGACTGACGCCCGCATTACTTCTCAAAGACGGAGTACCGTCACCCGAAACCGAGCCACTCGGGCCGGGTTTTGGCGCCGCGGCGCCCGGAGAAAGCCCCAGGCTTGCTCCGGACTTCTTCGACCCCAATCAAGCGGCCACCTACGCCCACCATGTGAACTTGAACATCCAAAAGCAATTCCTCGGGACATACGTGTGGGAAATTGGCTACACGTCGAACCTTGCACACAGGGTCGGAGCGAGGGATATCAATATCAATGAAATCCGTCCCGAGTTACGCGGGGCCGTACAGAATCAGGCGCTCCGGCCGTTTCCGCAATACTCCGGTCTCACCCTGGTAGCGCCCAACTGGGGAAACTCGTCCTATCATGCGCTCAATCTCAAACTGGAAAAACGCTTCTCAGGCGGCTTGAACTTCCTGACCAACTACACCTGGTCGAAGTTCCTGGATGACGTCGAATCGTCATCGGAAGCCGGCGGCGCCTCCGGAAGCGGGCAACAGAGCTACTATGCCCGCATTCTCGACAAATCGCTCTCCGGCAACGACGTGCGGCATCGTCTCATGGCGAGCGTCGTATATGAGCTTCCTGTCGGCCAGGGTCGCAAACTCGATCCTGGGAACCGGGTTGTCGACGCTTTCATCGGTGGTTGGAGCATCGGCGCGATTACCGAACTGCGCGCCGGGCTGCCCTACGGAGTGGTCGAAGCCAGTAACCGGCTCAACTCGTTTTCCGCGTCGCAGCGTCCAAACCTCTTGCATGACCCCGCGCTCCCGACCGACCGGCCGAGATCCGAAATGGTGGCGTCCTGGTTCGACACGTCCGCCTTCGCATTCCCCGGCAACGGGAACCTGGGCACAGCTGCCCGCAACGTCGGCACAGGACCAGGATTGGCCAATGTCGACTTTTCGCTTCTGAAGAACATAGTTTTTGGGGAGCAACGCTTTCTGCAGTTGCGGGGCGAGTTCTTCAACGCTCTGAACCGTCCGAATTTTGCACTTCCGAACACCTCGCACGGAGCGGCGGCATTCGGCAGAATCAGCGGCACTGCTAACGAAGGACGAATTATCCAAATTGGGCTGCGGTTGGTGTACTAATCCGTGGCCGCGCCGAACGTCGCCCCTTCATCTTGGCTTGGGGGTGACCGCCGTTCGCTGACACTTGCGCTTCTGGCCCTGGCGATGGTGATCGCCTACATCGATCGATCGAATCTTTCGGTGGCGATCACTCTGCCCGAATTTCGGAGTCACTTCGGGATTGACGACCGGGAACGCGGTGCTGTTCTGGCCGCGTTCTTCTGGTCGTACGCGCTGCTCCAAATTCCCGCGGGATGGATCGTCGATCGCTTCGGCGTGAAAAAGCCATTCGCCATCGGGTTCCTCGTTTGGAGCGCAACCTCGGCATGCACGGCGTTTGCCGTATCGCTGTCGCAGCTTTACTTTTTGCGCATCCTCCTGGGTGTCGGCGAAGCCGTGGCCCCCACGGCGAGCATGCGTTGGATTCGCTTCCACTATCCCGACAATCAGCGCGGATTCGCGACCGGGATTTGGATGCTCGGTACAAAGCTCGGTCCCGCGATCGGACCCCCAATCGCGGCATCGTTGACCGCCCTGTTCGGCTGGCGCCAGATGTTCCTCTTTCTCGGCCTGGGTTTAATGGTCTGGCTGATCCCCTGGCTCAAGTACGGCAGCGATAGCCCTCCCCCAAGCCGCGCCGAGACCGCCGAAAGCAGCGAGCCGTTCTCGAAAGTGCTCTTCAGCCCGACGGTCTTAGGCGTCTTCATTGGGACGTTCTGTTACATGTACTTCGTCTATTTCTGCGTCACCTGGCTTCCCGCTTACCTCGTCGAACAACGGAATCTTTCTCTCGCCTCAATGGGGTTCTACAGCTTCTTTGCCTTCGGCGGAATGGCCGCGGCAACCGTGGCGGGAGGCTGGATCGCCGATCGCATGATTTCACGCGGCGCCGACTCAATCCGTATTCGCAAGCTCTTCACCATCGCGGGGCTGCTGATTGCCTCCACCGAAGTCATCGGCGCATTGGTGGACTCGGACTCGATCGCGCTGTTTGTCGCAGTCTTCTCGTTGACCGGACTTGGCCTCGCCGGAGCAAATAAATGGGCATTGACACAGAGCGCCATTCCACCAGCATCCGTGGGACGCGTTCTGGGAATCCAGAATTGCGCGGCCAATATCGCCGGAATCGCCGCGCCGCTGTTCACCGGATGGTTGAAACATGCCACCGGCAGCTATTCGGCGCCTCTTTTCGCCGTGTGGGCGTTTCTTCTGATCGGCTGCGCGGCATTCTGGCTGCTGGTGCGGCCCATAGGAGTGCGGCCGCATCGTGTGTAAGAAGATAAGAGGCGATACTGCATTTTTACCTATGATGATTTCGGGCCTGCTCTCCTGAACCAGCCTGTTGTCGCCGGGCGACCAATGCCCGAACGATGAGGAATCCGATTGCGACGAACGGAAGCAGGTACAGGACGAAATCGAGCAGCGGCCCCTGGCCCGGTGGCGTGACGGCAACGACCTTGTCTACCTCTGCTTCTTCCGTTCCGCAGCGCACGATAATCCGGGTCCGCCAATCCTCCGGCGCATCGAAGGGAACCTCGCCAACGTAGTGATAGCGCGCTTCATCGCTGCGGAAGAGTTTTGTATCGTGCGTACGTTCAGCCAAGCGGCCAGTGACGGGTTGCACAGAGACCTGAACGGCACACGCAGGCGGCAGGGGCCGGCCATCCATCGGTTCCAGATAGACATGAAACGTCCCGATACCTACGTCCGGATCGGTCCACACCGAAAGTAGTACTTGCCCTGTCGGACGATCAACAATTATTGGATAAGGAGGGCCGTCGTGCGCGCTGGCCGGTAGAACCGCACAGACGAAAATCGCAACCGGGAGCGCCTTTGAGAATTTGACGGCAGCGGTCACCCAAGAAACGTCCCGCGCATTTGCATTGGAAGAGAGAACAGCCATCCCGCCGCGCACAACAGAACCGTGTGCAGGACCAACCATGGCACAAACGCGCGAAGGGGCCGCTCGGCCGAATCGGCGACAGCGAAACGCCACGTCAGCGCCAAGGTTAGAACAAAGCCGAGACCGAGGAACCCGATTTCGATCGGGAACACCGATTCCGCCGGCAAACCGCCAAGCGACCAATCCGGGGAACCGAATATCGGCACACCTGCACGGACCAGCAGCGACTGCACCACCGGCACGAATGTCAGCGCTCCCGTCAGTAAATGAAAGCTGTAGTGCGACAGCCAGACACCGAACCCGAAAGGAACGAGCGTATAGACGTAACGCCTGGAAATCCCAAGCAGAGTGTCCGAAACTCCAGTTAGCCGCCGGTAGCCCCATGCTGTGATGCCCAAAAGCAATACCGGCTCGACGAGCAGAACAGCCACGAAGATCAGGCCGAGAACGGGAGCCTCCCTTTGGACTCCGATCAGATCGGCCAGCCACTGCTCCAGCGCAGCCACCGCGCCGACGACCACCTGCGGTGCACC
>CAYTVP010000059.1:0-15544 GCA_964441675.1 uncultured Solibacteraceae bacterium
GGTGGCTGACCGTTTTCAAGTACTAACCGGTGATCGTACGGAGTTGCCGGAACCGGAATGGGTAGGGCCGGATTTCCGATACCAGTTCTATGCCGGCCCGATCGAGCGCTGGCGTTCCGGAGAGAGCGGCGGATGCCAGACTTGCCACGACATCAATTTTGCCTGGGGAAAGACTGCGGAGGTTTTTGGCGATCCGCTTCCCGAAGGCCCGGCATTTCCGGAGTTTTCGACCGCTCGTGGCGCATTTCTGCTAAGCGGGTCAACGCACGGGACAAGTACGGCTCTCCCCTTCGCATCGATGACCGCGTCCGCCGATCTGGCCGCCTTTATAGAATCGTGGACACCCGCTGCGACGTCAATCACTCCACCGAGCGCGGTCTTCCCGGTTGCACCCGCACCGTCCGAAGCGAATCCCTTTCTTCCGGGAATTCCAATTCCCGCTTCTGTCGAGCCTCCTGTTCCGCGAAGTGATCTCTGCGGCGCCACACCGCGGCCGGATGGCGGCGATCCGCTGGATTCAGCCGCGCGCTGGGGAACAAGTTCCGCGATCGTTGCGGCTGCCGTGCGGCGAATTGGCGGAATCCTGTCTCCGCTTGGACCACGTGGATACCAGGTTCTACCGCGCGAAACCTTCGATCAGCTATGGAACGCCACACCCGAAACACTCGAAGGAGTTCGGACCAGCATCCTCGATAACATCCGGACGCGGCAGGAAAATTACCGGGAACTACAATCGCTGATCCGTTCGCGTGAAGTGCCCTTTACCGAACTCTGCCCGATGATCGATGAGCTTCTGCCGTCAACGAACGCCGATCTTCGGGATTCGGTTCGCCTGGAGGTCGAGATCGATCGCGCGGTGGAGTCCGTCATCGACACCATCCTGAAGATTGCCGGCGCGGCGATGCTGGTATTCGCGATTGTGTTCCCACCCAGCATCATGTTGAGTGGACCCATGCTGGCAGCCAGCGCCGGCTTGGCGCTCGCCGGAATTGCGACCGGAGCACGTGATTATCGTCGCGGCGGCCAATACATGCTGGGTACGGGGTCCGGCATCTATACCGCACAACAGGAAGCCCAAGCGGAGTCTCTCCGGTTTTGGGGAGCGTTCAATATGGTTGCGAACGCGATTGCTTTCGCGGGATCGCTCCGGGCTCTTCGTGCGGTTGGCTCGGCATCCCGGGCCAGTGGCGCTACCGGCGCGCTCTCGTCCGACACGACAATAGCCGGCGTGCTGCCGGGCACTCGAGCGACCCCCATGGGGAACGGGCAAACGCTAATCTGGCACCCCGATCATCTCGAAATGTTCGGCGTCCTGAACTCTCGTGGGCTGTCGATTTATGAGAATGGCCAGCTGATTGGTCACTATCCGTTGTCGGCGGCAGGCCGGGCGACAAGTTCCGCGGTATCGGATACGGGAGATACACTGTCACTCCTCAGGTCACTGCCATCGGGCGAGCCCTCGGCGTTGTCACTGCTCCCCGCCCCAGCTATCTCTCCATCCATGACGCCGCTGCGCATTGGCGGCGTATCGACCACACCCGGTCCGCTTGCTCCCACTGTCTGGAATCCGTTGGGACTGACTACGAACTGCGGATTCTGCACCATTTCGGGTCTCCTCGGCCGTGGTCTTCCCAACGCGCCACTGACCACTGCCGATGAGCTTTACATCCAAACACTGCAGAATCTGGATCTGCCGACAACAGGCTCCGATCCTCTTTCTCGTCAGTTAATTTTTCCTGATCCTAATATCGATCGGACTTTCGGATTCGCGGAAACCTACGCACCGCTGTTTGAAGGAGCACGATCGCGCGCATCATACACTTTTCCGTCTGTCGCGTCCTCACATGGTCTGGCTACGCAGGAGGCTCCGGGCCTGGTGCGGCAATGGCAATGGGCATTTAACTCAGGACCTGTACCCGACGCCGCGGCCAACTGGATGGAGATCCAGGAGGAGCTTGGACGGCAAGTAACTTTAGCCCAAGCGACTAACACGATCAACAGGCTACGAGCGGACTTACCCGGCGACTATGCCATTGGATCTTACTCGGGTGGCGGCGGCCACTACATGGCGATGGAAATCACTCCTTCGGGTCAGATGATCGGTCTGGACTTTCAGGACGGCCAGATCTATCTCGGACTCGAAGCGATTCTTCAGAGGCTGAACGGCCGGCTTGACATGGTTCGTCGAGTGACTGGGATAACGCGATGAAGATTTACCGGTTTGTTCCGCAGACTCTTGGCTACGCGTCCATCCCGAAGACTGTGGCGGGGCGGTGGTGGCCGGATGGAATCGAGATGGGTCGAGCGATGAACAGGATCTTCCCAAAGACTTCACCCGCGGCCCACGAGAACAACGTTTATCATCGATACCCGGCTCACCTTCAGCTAACCGACTTTCCCGCATTTGCGCTGAATCTACCGATCGTCAGCGAACGTGCCGCCGGCGTGCTGCAAAGCGCCGGCTTGGCAAACGAACTGGTACCTCTCACGGTCTCCGATGTTCCCTATTTCGCGGTTCAGCCCACCAAACAACCGGAAGCGTTCCTCGCGGAATCGTCCGAAGGTCTCACACTTCCCGGCGGAGATGTCTTCCATTACTACCGGAGGAACTTCGACCCTGCTAAGGTTAATGGCGAATTCTTTCCGCTCGCAGTTCTCGGTCCATACTCGGATCTTTATGTCACGGAACGACTGGTCAGCGTCGCGCGAGAAGCTGGTCTCACTGGCCTCGACTCTGTCGAACTGGTCTATGACGACGGCCCGCTTACAGTAAGGTATCCACCAAGTAAACGACCTCAGATTTCACAAATCGGAGCACGCCGCAGCCTGGAATGGGAGCTCTTATACTGGCGCTGTTTTCTTTGGAACCATGACGACGCAATCATCCGGAATGTCATCGAACGGGCGGCCGTTGACTGTTGGATCTCGTTGGAAGCCACGACTCAAGCGTGAAGCGAGGCATCATAGAGCGCCTTTACCTCGTCGATCGTATCGATCTCCGAAGGCGATTTGTCACGCCGCCATCGCAGGATACGCGGGAATCGCAATGCGTAGCCGGATTTGTGCCGTGCCGATTTCTGAACACCGTCAAACGCCACCTCAAGCACAACTTCGGGCCTTACCAGCGATACGCGGCCATAGTGTTCCGTCGTTAACGCGCGAAACAGCCGGGTAAGTTCGCGGATCTCTTCATCCGTCAAGCCGGAGTACGCCTTTCCGACGTTCAATAACTGGTCCCCGTCGCGGACCGCAAAAGTGTAATCCGATAGAACAGTGGCGCGGCGTCCATGACCTTGCTCGGCGGCAGTGACAACAACGTCGAGAGTGCCATATGGCCGCTTCACTTTGATCCATAGGCCGGTACGCTTCCCCGGCTCGTAGATGCTACCCGCGCGCTTCAGAATTAATCCCTCGTTGCCTCGATCCCGCGCGGCCAGATAGCGCTCGTCGATGGAACTGACTGACCCCAGTACCTCCCAGGGGCTGCACAGGATTCCCATCGCATCCAGCACCGCGCGGCGTACCTCGATGGGGTCATCGAGCAACACCTTCCCGTCACGCAGTAAAACGTCATAGCCCATGAAGGCCACCGGGACCGAAACACGCAGGCTTGCGGCAACTCTCTTACGGGCAATTCGCTGCTGGAGCACAGTGAACGCCATGGCTCGGTTGTCGCGCCAAGCCAGTATTTCTCCATCGACGATCCCGCTGCCGCTCAAAGCGGCGAATTGTTCCACCACTTCCGGAAAAGCAACTGTGGTGTCTTCCAGGCCGCGCGTAAAAATGGCCACCGAGCCTTTGTCGAAATGGACCTGTGCGCGGATACCGTCGTATTTATCCTCGACGCGCCAATTTTCAGGGTCGTCAATCGTCCGAGCCTGTTCCAGCGGCTTCGCGAGCATGAACTCGATGGGACGAAAGATCTGCGGTTCCAACCACGCAAACGACAGGCCCGCCGCGGCTGCCGCTTCGCGGACCATCTTCGATTGAACGCCGATTCTCCAGTTTCCGGTAATGGTCTTAATGAAGTAGCGAAGGGTAAGGGGGCGATATCGCTGAAACGTTTCCGTGAGGATGGAAAGCTTGAGCGCCGTCCGGCGAGCCATTGCCAGGCGCTCGAAGATCTGTTCGGCTTCGGCCAGGGAGAGCGGCCTGTTCTCGGTCCGCTCTGCCAGCAAAAGGCTGATCCCTTCACCGCTGTCACCGGTCTCTCTGACGGAATGCCATACCAGATCCAGATCCGATCCAGAAGCTGCCGCTGCAGCTTCGCCCAGCAGCGCACCGCCCACCGACAGGCTCGCATCGGCCAGTGGTACGCCGCTGAGAAACCGGATCGCACGGAACGCATCCTCGGATGCCAGGGATTGCAAGTATTCGGCTAACAGGTGAATCTTTTTGTTGCGGCTATTGGTTGCAGCAATGCGTTCGGCCACCTCCGCCAGTCGATCCATCAGGCTTCGACGTCCTCAGGGTTCCGCTGAATACCGGTTTCCAGATACAGATTTTCCACTAAACTGAAGCGATGACAGAACTGGGGTGCGGTTCTGAACAATTTTAGTGCGTACCGCCGGGCGGCGGCATCCGGAAAAAGGTCGTAGGTAGAAAGGCGTGTCTCCACTCCATACAGGTTCGCGATGGATGCGCCTTAGTCTGATCGGTGCGTCAATCACCAGCATGTTATGGGCCGCCTGGACCGGTCTGTGGCCGTCCCACGTGTGCCGTTCCATTGGGATGCCGATTCCAATGTATCCCGAAATTTGGCAATGCCTCGGGCTGTCTTCCGCAGTCTGGGGAATTGCCTACGCAATCGCCGCCTTCAAGCCGCTCCTACATTGGCCGATCGTATTGGTCGGGTTACTGGCCAAAGTCGCTCATGTGGGCGGATTCCTCTACGCTTTCGAGAACGAGCGAGTCACTGCTGCTCTCGGCTGGTCGATCGTTGCGAACGACCTTATCTGGATTCTGCCGTTCGGCTTGATTCTGTTTGCGGCCTATCGGAATACCATAGGCCGCAAGCGCGTCACCTGTCCCAATGTTCAACGCCTGGCGCTTCGCGCCCGGACGAATTTCGGCGCCACTCTGGACGAGCTTTCGCACACCTCTCCGTTAATGGTGGTTTTCCTCCGGCATCTGGGCTGCACCTTTTGCCGGGAAACCCTGGCTGACTTGAGTAAGAGCCGCGCCGCCATCGAATCTACCGGCGTGCGTATCGTAGTCGTCCACATGACCGCCGAAGAATCCGCTGGCCCGTTCTTCGCGCGTTACGGTTTGGCGCATTTGCATCGCGTGAGCGACCCGCAGCGATCCATATATAAGGCATTCGGCCTCGGAAGAGGCGGTATTTGGGAACTATTCGGCCCTCGCACATGGTGGCGCGGAATCCAAGCAGGGATCCTGGCCAGACACGGAGTGGGTACGATGGAAGGAGATGGTTTTCAGATGCCCGGCGTGTTTATGATCTTCCACGGAGAGATTCTTCGAAGCTACATTCATCAATCCGCTGCGGACCGGCCTAATTATTTGCAGCTTGCGGCGGGTGACTTCGTGAACACAGAAAGCGTTTCCTAAAGCTCATGCAAGGAACGTCACCCGGCTCACTGACTATATTCCGCGTCTCCGGCATTCCCGTCAACTTTCATTTCACGTTCCTGCTGCTGGCTGCTGCCCTGATTTTCGGCGGCTACATGGGCGGGCGAAGCCTGGCGTTTGAAGCGGCCTATTTCGGAGGACTGTTTGGCTCCGTACTGCTTCATGAGCTGGGACATGCCCTGACAGCCCTTCGATTCGGCGTGAGGATCGCCTCGATCACGATGTATCCCATTGGTGGCGCGGCTCGTCTGGCCAGCCAGCCCACCCCATGGCAGGAGCTATGGATCACGGTGATGGGCCCGGCCGTGAATCTTGTGATTGCCGCGGTTTGTTTCGCCGCGATTAGACTCATCTCTTTTCCACCTGATTATCGGGAGCTTTTGCGAGGCCTCGGAGTGGGAAATATCTGGCTATTGCTTTTTAATCTGCTGCCGGCGTTCCCGATGGATGGCGGACGCCTGCTACGCGCGTTTCTGGCCCTCCGCACAAACGAACTGCGAGCCACCCGGATCGCCTCTTCAATTGGCCGCGGTGTTGCGGTTTTGATGGCCGTGTATGCCATCTTTAGCGGCCACTTTCTGTTGCTATTCATCGCCCTGATGGTGTTTACCGGGGCGCAGCAGGAACGCGTCTTTGTCGAAAGCAAAGCACTTTCAACCGGCGTGCCGGTTCACGCCGCAATGGTGCGCGAGTTTCACACTTTGAACCACGGCGACACAATCAAGGATGCCGCCAAGCTTTTGATCGACACAACCCAACAGGACTTCCCCGTTGTCCATGGGACTCAGGTCGTCGGACTGCTGGGACGGAATGCGCTGATCCAGGCAATGAATGCGAGTGGGCCGGATTCCTACGTCGCATCGGCGATGAACCGGGACTTTGTGACTGTCGAGCCTTCCATGGATCTATCGGATGCTTTGCCGTTGATGCAACGAGCCGGCAACTGTGCCCTGGTAATGGACCAGACAAAACTCCAAGGACTGTTGACCCTCGAAAATATTGCAGAATTCTTCGCGCTTCGGTCCGCTCAATCGCATAATTAAAGACACGCATGTCTGCTGACAAGGTCCTCATAGTTGGAGGTGGCCTGTCGGGGCTTTGCTGTGCCTTGGAGCTTCAAAGGCAACAAATCCCGTTTCAGATTCTCGAAGCGTCCGATGGAGTGGGTGGCCGCGTGCGTACCGACGAATTCGAAGGATTTCGCCTGGACCGGGGATTTCAGGTTTACTTGGAGGCGTATCCGGAAGGCGACCGCATCCTTGACTATCAGGCGCTCGGCCTGAAGCCGTTCGGTTATGGCGCAATCGTCCGGATGTCGGGAAGCTTTCAGAAAGTGATCGATCCCTGGCGCAATAAGGGCGACATTATCACTGCTTTGCGGTCTCCCGTCGGGACATTCAAGGACAAGCTGACGTTGCGGCAGCTCAGGAATCGGCTGATGGCGAAGTCTGTCGAAGAGATCCTGAAATCCGAATCGCAAACGACCGATCTCTACTTGCGGCGCGAAGGCTTCTCAAAACGGATCATCGAACGGCTCTTTCGCCCGTTGGTTGGGGGCATAATGCTCGACGGCCGGCTCACTCCCTCAAGCATCATGTTCGAGTTCATTTTTAAAATGCTGTCGGAGGGCGACGCGGCGCTTCCCGCCAAAGGCATGGGGGAGATCCCACTCCAGCTGGCGGGACGCCTCCCCGAGGATTCTATACGGCTTCAATCTCCGGTCGCTGGCGTTACCACCAATTCTGTTACCCTCCAAACGGGCGAACAGATTCGCGGCTGTGCCGTTGTGGTGGCCTGCGACGGACAGGAGGCGTCTCGTTTATGTCCACAGCTGCGGGTTTTTAAATGGCGTAGTGCACGCTGCCTGTACTTTGAGGCTCCCATGTCGCCGATTGAGGGCCCATGGCTTGTGTTGAACGGAAACGGCCAGTGGCCTATTAACCATCTGGCAGTTTTAAGTGAAGTTTCTCCTGAATACGCTCCCCCAGGAAAATCACTCATCTCCGTTTCAGTGTTGGGTAAACTAACTCACACATCCGAAGAAGTGGTGGGCGCAACACGAGCTCAACTGGAGCGTTGGTTTGGGCGGATCGTACAACAGTGGAGAACGTTACGCATTTACAACGTGCCATTTGCTCAACCCGAAGTAACTCCCATGCTACCTGCCCGCTTGGAAAACGGCACCTATCTTGCGGGAGACTATCGGACCATACCATCTATCAATTTCGCTATGGCAAGTGGCCGCTCCGCCGGAGAAGCCGTTGCCGCAGACATTTTACAGCACGCGATAGCCCGCCCAGCTTCCGCGTGCTGATAATGCAATTAAAAATTTATGGACTACCGGCCACGCTGAGGTAGATACCGCCAGCGAGCAGAGCAACCACAACTAGAGCGACGATTGCCCTACCAGCCCAGTCCCGCCACGAGTGCGGATCGTCGTGTTCTGCGCGCTCGTCGATGGTGTCAAACATGGTCTGCCATCCTTTCTGGCCAGATAGTACGCCTATTTAACACCGAATACAAGGGGGATTGACTAATAGACAGAACGATTTTCTTAGGCGAAAGGAACGTTTTGAAAACTTCTCATTACGGGCTCCGCGGTCTCGATCTGCTTCAAATCGCGCAATGTCCGCCGATGGCATAGTGCTTGTTCAAGCTCCTCGTGCCACGTTCACGTTGCAAAAATGACAGTTCAACAGCAAGAATAGATTGGGGGGTTTCTTCACTTATGTCTTACCAACTTGAGGCATCGGCCATTTTTTCCCGGCGAACGATGCTCCAAGCCGGATGTGCTTTCACTCTATCTGCGCTGCCGATGGCCGGCGGCATGAAGGTGAAGACATCTCTCGATCCGAAGGCGGATATGACGAAGTACAAGACGTTCTCCTGGTATCCGACCAGAGTGCTTACGAAAACCGGCGTGGTCGAAAGCGACGATCACTGGGTTCCATTGATCAAAGGCGTAGTCCGGGAACAGTTATTGGCGCAGGGTCTGCAGGAAGTCCCGAGTGGCGGTGACATGATGGTGGCCACTTACGGTCTCCGCGATGCCAGTGCTCAACTGGAGGGAGTCCTTTACCCGGGCGGCGTTAACTGGGGGCTTGGCATCCCGGTAGCTTCTATCGGACGCTACAACTTCGCGGGCACCTTGGTCGTCAATCTTACGGACACCAAGACGAATAAACCGTTATGGATGGCGGTCGCCACCGACAGCCTAAAATCGGATTTTTCGGACGCTGACGAAAAGGCGAAGAAAGCCGCCAAGAAGATGTTTTCGAAGTATCCAAAGCCGCGCAAGTAATATCAATCCTTATAGGCAGCGGCGGGGGCGGGCCACCGGGCAAAATGCGCCGTTGCGCTTCGGCGTACGTGCTAGAAAGGACTTAGCCTATGAAGATCCTGGTCGCCATTGACGACTCGCCATCGAGCACTGAAATCGTCGCTGAGGTATCCCGAAGACCGTGGCCCGCGGGGAGCGAGATAAGAATCATCACAGTGGTTCCTCCGCTAGAGCCCAGCATGCTACGTGCGACATCGCCTACCCTCCTCGACGAGGTCGTGCGTGAACGGCTGAGCGATGCTACCAAGGTTTTAAATGCTTCGGCTGAACAAATTCGCAAACGGTCACACGATGTTTCGGTCCATTCCATGTTGTTGGAGGGAAGGCCAAAGGAGGTCATCGTGGACGAAGCGGAGAGGTGGAGCGCTGATCTGATAGTCGTCGGCTCGCACGGATACGGCACGTTCCGCCGGCTCTTCCTCGGATCCGTTTCGTTGGCCGTTGCCAGCACCGCCCCGTGCTCTGTGGAGATCGTCCGGACCAGCCGGGGACTTTCGGCGAAAGATCCGGCTGCCACTGCCTAAGGGTCGTCTCTCTCAATAGCACCTGTGTATCTCAACGCCATACTTCTTTTCGTAGCAGGTATCGTTCTTGTCATCGGCGGCGCGGAGATGATTACCCGCGGAGCTTCGAGAGTGGCGACGTTGTTCCGGCTTTCGCCTCTGCTCATCGGACTTACGGTGGTTTCGGTTGGAACGAGCGCGCCAGAGCTGGCTGTGGGGATTACGGCCGCACTCGATGGCCGCGGGGAGTTGGCGGTCGGCAATATCGCCGGAACCAACATGCTGAATCTTCTTTTTATCCTGGGCCTCAGCGCGCTGATCCGGCCGCTTCCATTACAGATGCTCAGCATTAAGCTCGACCTTCCGGTGATGATTGCGGCTGCTATTGCTCTACTGGCAATGTCGTGGGATGGCGTACTGAGCCGTTTCGATGGCCTGCTGCTTATAGCATCCGCCTGCATTTATACGGCGGTTCTGGTGCTGATCGCCCGGCGCGAAAGTCTGCGGACAAAGCAGCAATTTTCTCAGGAGTTTGGCAGCGATCCGGCGGCCGGAAAGCAGTATTCGGCACCGATCGCTGTGTTGGTACTGATCGTGGGTTTGGCGATCTGCGTTTGGGGAGCCGATCTTCTGGTTAGTGGCGCAGTAAGTATTGCACGGCTTCTCGGCGTGTCTGATGCAATTATCGGCCTGACTATCGTAGCCATCGGTACATCCGCGCCAGAGTTGGCGACCACGCTGGTGTCTACATTCCGCAATGATCGGGATGTAGCAATTGGGAATCTTATCGGAAGTAGTATCTACAACATTCTGTTCATTCTCGGAGTTACCTGTATCGTCTCGCCTGGCGGAGTGCATGTCGGCGCGGATATCTTGCGCTTCGATCTTCCCCTTGCGGCCGCGGTTGCGATCGTGTGCGTACCGGTGTTCCGAAGCAACAGCGCCGTCTCGCGGCGTGAGGGCGCTTTCTTTGTCACCGCCTACTTGATCTACTTCGCCTTTTTGGTAATCCGTGCTTAACCGGACCGCGGAAGCGCGACCACGCGTCCCGTGGCCGCAGATTGGCGCGCTGCGTCCAGAATCTCCGTCACCACAAGATTGTTCTCGAGTGAGGACAGTCCTTCGGCACGCGCTTCGCCCCGGACGACCGCCGCGAAGTAGACTAGATAGTCCTGGTGTGGCGCGGGCAACGCCGGAGCGCGTTCCTCGCGTTCGGTTGTCTCTTTGGCAAGGCGCACCCGCATACCGTCGCGGCCCACTGTCTTGATTGAGCCATGCGCTCCATAAAGCTCCATATCCTTCCGGCTGAACGGCCAGTTCCATGAGGCTTCGATTGTTGCTTGTGCCGTCCCATAATCGAGCAGGATCGTCGCATCGTCGTCCACCTGCGCATACACGTCGGGCTTAAACTGTCGCGTCTGCGCCAGCACCGAATTTGGCCGGCGATTCCCCATCAACCACGTCATCAGGTTCGCGCCGTAACAGCCAAAATCGAACAACGCCCCACCGCCGTTTCTCGCCGGGTCTGTCAGCCAGCGCAGAAACTCCGGGTCTACGCCGATTTCCTTCGGACCGGCATGCCCGTCGCGAATCACGGCCTTTCGCAGCGGTCCAAACGCTGGATTCTTAGTTGTCTGCCGCACTACCGGATTGCTGGCGTACCACGTGGTCTCGTAGTTGACCAGTATTGGGATTCTCGAACGTTTCGCTGCTGCCGCGATTCGACGGCCATGCTCGTTGCTGATCGCCAGAGGCTTCTCCATCATCACCGGGATCTTGCGTTCGGCGCAGATATCTACGGCTTTTTGGTGATCAAACGTGTCGGTAAACAGCATCACCGCTTCGGGCTTGACACGGTCCAGCATCGCCTCGAGAGAATCATGAACCATCGACGCCGTGAATCCGTACTGCCTGCGATACTGCTCCACCAGCGGACGATCGCGCTCGCTAATTCCTACCAGCTCAACGGCCGGATGCCCCTTAGCCAATCGAAACAGCCCGTGCGCGTGGCCGTGAACCAGCCCCGCGATACCCAGGCGAACCGGCCCAGCCGCCCAGGCGGCCGCCGCACTGGCGATCGCTCCCGCTACGTGTCGTCGCGTCATGAGTCAACTCTATCGCTGTGATGAACTGAATGCTCAACCGAACGGCGGTCTGGCGATACCATAAAAACTCACCCTGGACGGACTAGAAACAAATCGCGATCATGCCATTTCGAGCAACAGCCGGCGGCGAATCGTTCGTTTTTGACGATCTGAAAACTCTGCTCGCCCGAGCCACTCCGGAACGCTCCGGCGATCGTCTGGCCGGCATCGCCGCAACGACGGAACGCGAGCGCGTGGCCGCTCAGCTTGCCTTGGCAGACCTTCCGCTAACGGCTTTTTTCGATCATGCGGTGGTTCCGTATGAGACGGATGAAGTCACACGGCTGATCTTCGATATGCACGACGCTCGTGCCTTCCAACCAGTCAAAGCTTTCACTGTCGGTCAGTTTCGCGATTGGCTGCTCTCCACCGAGGCAAACCCGGAAGCTCTCGCCGCACTTGCAGCCGGCCTCATCCCGGAAATCGTCGCGGCGGTCTCGAAGATCATGCGCGTGCAAGATCTTGTTTTGATCGCTTCACGCTGCCGGGTAGTCACTCGATTTCGGAACACGATCGGCCTCCCGGGCCGCTTTTCTACTCGGATCCAGCCGAATCATCCGACTGATGATCCTCAGGGCATTGTTGCCGCGGTGATTGACGGATTGCTGCTTGAAGGAGGCGACGCGGTAATTGGCCTGAACCCGGTGGCGGATGACGTTCGTGCCGTTGCCGGCATCTTGCGTCTTCTTGACCGCTTTCGCGCTCACTACGATATTCCGACACAAATCTGCGTGCTCGCGCATGTCACAACGCAGCTCGAAGCCATGAGCCTGGGGGCTCCGGTGGACCTGCTCTTTCAATCCATTGCCGGAACCGAAGCAGCGAATCGCGCATTCGGGGTCTCCCTATCTTTGCTGGACGAAGCCTGGCACCGCACCCTGGAGCTTCACCGCGGCACTGTGGGCGACAACGTCATGTACTTTGAAACCGGCCAAGGCAGCGCACTTTCTGCCGGCGCGCATCACGGCGTCGATCAACAGACGCTCGAAGCGCGCGCCTATGCTGTGGCTCGCCGTTACCGCCCGCTCCTCGTCAATACGGTGGTCGGCTTCATCGGCCCGGAGTATCTGGCCAACGGAAAACAGATCACTCGTGCCGGCATCGAGGATCATTTCTGCGGCAAGCTTCTGGGTCTGCCGATGGGCTGTGACGTTTGCTTCACCAACCACGCCGAGGCGGACTTCGATGACCTCGACGCGCTGCTGACGCTGCTTGCCGCCGCCGGCTGCACGTATATCATGGGCATTCCCGGCGGAGACGACACCATGCTGAGCTATCAATCGACCTCGTATCACGATGCTCTGTACATACGCCACCTCCTCCACCTGCGCCCGGCGCCGGAGTTTGAGGATTGGCTTACCCGGAATCCGGAACGGGAATGGCGATTGATCGCATAAGGGACTTGCGCCGCTTTACCGGTGCTCGAATTGCGCTCGACCGCGCCGGGCATTCGCTGGCAACCACCGAATGGCTGGCGTTACGCGAGGCCCACGCCGCGGCCCGCGACGCGGTTCATGCGGTGCTCGCGCCGCTTGTGCTTCCCTGCCCGTCTGTCAATGTCCGCTCCCGGTGTGCCACGCGCACCGAGTATCTCGAACGCCCGGACCTCGGCCGTTTGCTTCACCCGGATGACGCCGGCCTGATTCCGCAAGGCCCGTTCGATCTGGCGTTGATTCTCGCCGACGGGCTCTCGCCGGTCGCCGTCGCCCATCACGCCGCGGTCGTTGTGCAGCATCTCGATCTGGCCGGGATCACCATCTCGCCGGCCATCGTCGTTTCACAAGGGCGTGTTGCCATAGGCGACGATATCGGCGAGCGGATGAAGGCGCGAGCGGTGTTGGTGCTGATCGGCGAGCGGCCAGGTCTTAGTGCCGCCGATTCGCTTGGAGCTTATTTGACGTTCGAGCCGCGAATCGGCCGGACGGATGCCGAACGCAACTGCGTCTCGAATATACGTGTCGCGGGTCTTGACCCCGGCAGTGCCGCAGTCCGCATCTCTTGGCTCGTCCGCGAGTCCCTAAGGCGCTCCCTGTCGGGGGTAAATCTCAAAATGAACATGCCCTCTCGTCTCTCATGATCCGTGCCGCGATTTTCTTTCTTTGCCTCGTACCCTTAATGGTTCTCAGCTGGCGATGGGTTCAAGACGACCTTGGCTTCAATCGCGTCGAAGCTGTTTCGCGCTTTACCGGCGACTGGGCTTTTCGCTTCCTGCTGATTACCCTTGCCATCTCTCCGATAAGGCGCCTGCCAAAGCTGAACTCCCTGATCCGCTATCGCCGGATGGCCGGGCTGTTCGCCTTCTTCTACGCGTCGCTTCACTTTTGGCATTATCTGGCTATTGATATGCAATTTATGTGGGACGAGATCCTCGGCGACTTGCAGTTTCGACGTTTCTTTATCGCCGGTTTCATCGCATGGCTGTTGATGCTGCCGCTTGCTGTCACATCCACTGCCGCGGCCATCCGCAAGCTTGGCGGGCGACGCTGGCAGCTGTTGCACAGGTTGATCTATGCAAGCGCGATAGCTGCCACGATCCACTACCTGTGGCAAGGCAAGTCCCTGAATTTGGAGCCGTTGATTTACGCCGCAATCGTCGTGGTGTTGCTCGGTTATCGCGCCGGGTATGCCCTATATCGCCGCCGCACGCGTCCTAGCCGAGTTTGGCCTTCAGAAGTTCGTTGACCGTCGCCGGGTTGGCCTGCCCGCGAGATGCCTTCATCACTTGCCCGACGAGGAACCCGATCACCGCCGTCTTGCCGCCTTTATATTGTTCGACCTGTTTCGGATTCTGCGCAATGACATCGTCGATGATCTTGCCGATCGCCGAGCTGTCGGAGATTTGCTTTAGGCCGTCGCGCTCCATGATGACGGAAGGGGCAAGCCGTTCAGCGACCATCGTCGGGAAAATTTCCTTAGCCAGCTTGCCGGAGATCTCGTTCCGTTTGATGAGAGATACGAGCTCTCCTAAATGCTCCGGCGAAACGGGCGATTCAGATATGTCCCTGCCGGCCGCATTCAGCGCGCCCGTCAGATCACCCATTACCCAGTTGGCAGCTGCTTTCGGATCGTCACTAGCCTTCGCAGCGCGTTCGTAGTAGTCGCTCAGGTCGCGCGTGGCCGTCAGAACCTGCGCATCATATTCGCGCAAGCCGTATTCGGAGACAAACCGTTCCCGGCGATCGTAGGGAAATTCCGGTAACTGCGCCCGTAGCTCCGCCTGCCATTTTTCGCTGACACTCAGCGGCACCAGATCCGGTTCCGGAAAATAGCGATAATCGTGAGCCTGTTCCTTAGACCGCATACCCACCGTTTCACCGCTTTCCGTGTTGAATAGCCGCGTTTCCTGGATAACCGTGCCGCCTGCTTCCACCAAGGCAACCTGGCGGGCTACTTCGTACTCCACTGCCTGTTTCAGAAAACGGAATGAATTTAAGTTCTTCACTTCCGCGCGGGTTCCGAGCTTTTCAGAGCCTTTCAGCCGCACGCTGACATTGGCATCGCAGCGCAGGTGACCTTTTTCCATATCGCAGGTCGAAGCGCCGATGTACTGAATCACCTGCTTCAGCTCATTCAAGTACGCTACGGCTTCTTCCGAGCTGCGTAAATCGGGCTCGCTGACGATTTCAGACAACGGCGTTCCGCTTCGGTTCAAGTCGATGTAGCTGTAACGATCTACGTCCGAGAATCCTTCGTGGACACTCTTGCCCGCATCGTCCTCAAGATGGAGCCGCGTAATGCCGATCCGCTTCCGGTACGACGCCTCCCCTTCCGGCTGTACATGAATGTCGAGCCAACCATGTTCGGCCAGCGGTTGGCTATGCTGCGAAATTTGATAGCCCTTCGGAAGATCCGGGTAAAAGTAGTTTTTGCGGGCCATGCGCGAGAATTGGTTTACACGGCAGCGCAGGGACATCGCGGCTTGTACACCCAACTCCACTGCACGCCGGTTCATTACCGGCAAAGCTCCC
>CAYTVP010000060.1:0-15535 GCA_964441675.1 uncultured Solibacteraceae bacterium
CGGTTGAGTACCGGGAGTACGGAATGTGCTGATTTCCGCGACAACTGGACTTCCGTTCATCAGCACTCGATACCGATAGTCGGTCCCAGGATCAAGTTTGGTCAGGACCGCTTCATACCGGTAATAAGGCGAGCTCATGCCCGTTTCTGCCGGATAAAAAGCCTTCATGGAAGCGGCGATATTCGATTTTTCGTTCGCATCGCTCCAAAACTCCACGATCCCGTCGCCCGTCTGCTTGGTAGTCCATCGGATCGTGGCTCTTGTCCGGCGTACATCCTGAACGTACGGGAAACGGTACAGTAGCGCACTCTTCCGAAATAAACCGCCGGTAGGTAACTCGGTGGACGGCAGGTCGGGTTGGCGTGTTTGACCAATAGTCCCCGCAGTACTGGCAAGCCCCGCTGCGATGGCTTGCAAGAATCGGCGGCGGCTGGAAGGGTAGGCGTATCCTCTCGGAGATGACGGCAGGCGGGAGTCGTCCATGTTGCTTAGGAATGTTGGCTAGCTGGTGAATGGCGCGTTATGGCCGAGCATGCAGCAGATTACCGTAACTGCCGGCCCGGAGAGATGTCCCATCAGTGATTTTTGAACCGATTTAGTTCTAGTACCTACCGAACTGGCGTCCCCGCTTGGCAACAATCTAGACAGGTTAGTGGGCGCCGCGCGCGATCCCTCTCGAAATATTTACGGACAGGACGCCGCGGGCCAACTTCACGTCTCCGGCAAAAAAGAGATAGACTCCTGATAATTCGGAGCGCTTGGAGAGAG
Organism: uncultured Solibacteraceae bacterium; assembly: GCA_964441675.1. Taxonomy (GTDB): domain Bacteria; phylum Acidobacteriota; class Terriglobia; order Bryobacterales; family Bryobacteraceae; genus JAPKYZ01. The sequence continues at coordinate 769 of CAYTVP010000060.1, forward strand.
GAATTGCGAGGCAAACTTTTATCGTCGCTGCTTGCAATTACGGTGAGCGTCTTTGCGCAACAAGGCTCTCGTAGCCAGGGCGGATCGCCGGAGGACATTGCCGCCGGCGCCGCCACGTTCCGCTCGCACTGCTCCCCGTGCCATGGTGTGAATGCCGAGGGAGGACGTGGTTCGAACCTCGCATCCGGCCAGTTCTATCACGGAAGCTCGGACCAGGATCTGTTGAAGAACATCTCGGAAGGTATCCCGGGAACGGAGATGCCGGCGTTATTTTACGAAGAAGACCGGATCCGGCAGATCGTCGCTTACATAAGGTCGCTCAAGCCGGCTGTCGTTGCGCCGGTGGGCAACGTGGCGAACGGGCAGGCCCTGTTTCGATCCAAGGGCTGCCTGGAATGCCATCGGGTGGACGGCGAGGGAGGCAGGCTTGGTCCGGACCTTTCGCGCATCGGTGCATCGCGATCGCCCGATTTTCTTCAGCAATCCATCGTCGAGCCTGACGTCCAGGTTGATCCGTCGTATTGGACGGCGGTGTGCAAAACATCCTCCGGAACAACTTATGAAGGCGTCATCCTGAATCAGGATACGTACTCCGTCCAGTTTCTCGACGCAAAGGGAGCGCTGCGTTCATTTCAGAAGGCGGAGTTGGCCAGCTTTCACGTCGAAAAGAAATCCCGCATGCCCTCCTACCTGAACGTTTTGAAGAAAGAGGAAGTGCTGGATCTGACGGCTTACCTACAGAGTCTTCCCCGTACGCGAGGTGCTCGATGAAATTTGCGATTGTGATGTTCGTGGCGTTGTCTGCGCAGGCGCAGGTGACTTATGAGCGGCTGCTGGCGGCCGACAAGGAGCCGCAAAACTGGCTCACTTATTCGGGAAGCTATCGCGGCTGGCGATATAGCTCGCTCGATCAAATCCACCGTGGGAATGCCGGTTCACTTAAAGTGCGCTGGATTCACCAGCTAAGCACGAGCCATATGTTGGAGACCACGCCGCTGGTGGTGGACGGCGTGATGTACGTCAGCGAGTCGCCAAGCAATGTCGTTGCGTTAGACGCCGTCACAGGAAAGCGATTCTGGCGATATCGCCGTGTATTGCCTCCCAAGATCAACGTTTGTTGCGGGCAGGTAAATCGAGGCATCGCGATACTCGGGGACCGGGTGTTTGTCGGCACGGTGGATGCGCATCTTGTAGCTCTCGATGCCAAGACCGGCGCGGTGCTGTGGGATGTGGAGGTTGCCGATTATCGAACCGGGCATAGCGTGACCGGCGCGCCGCTGATCGTCAAGGACATGGTGATTTGTGGAATCGCGGGCGGAGAGTATGGAATACGCGGGTTTCTAGACGCCTACGACGCTGCTACCGGCAAGAAGCGATGGCGATTCTGGACGATTCCGCAGCCGGATGAGCCGGGTGGCGATACCTGGTCTGGCGATTCGTGGAAGACCGGCGGCGGACCAACCTGGGTAACTGGCTCATTCGATCGAGAACAGAACCTGATTATCTGGGGTACGGGGAATCCAGCGCCGGATTGGAATGGAGATTCGCGTCTCGGCGACAATCTCTACTCCGACTCGGCCATTGCGCTCGACGCCGATACGGGAAAGCTCAAGTGGCATTTCCAGTTTGTTCCCCACGATGTGCATGATTGGGATGCGGTCCAGGTTCCCGTCCTGGTGGATGACGAATGGCAAGGGAAACCGAGGAAGTTAGTGTATTGGGCGCACCGGAACGCATTCTATTACGTGCTCGATCGCGAGACGGGAAAGTTCCTGCATGGCAGCCCGTTCGCCACGCAGACGTGGGCGAAAGGGCTCGATCCCAACGGCCGGCCAATCCGGTTGCCGAATATCGATCCATCGCCGGAAGGCACCTACATATGGCCCGGCGTGCAGGGCGCGACTAACTGGTATTCGCCCAGTTACAACCCGCTCACTAAGTTGTTCTACCTTTCTGTATGGGAGAATCGCAGCGTATACCGCAAAGGTAAGCAAGCGTACACGCCGGGAAACCGTTACATCGGCAGTGTGCCAATGATCGATCTGCCGGAGGATCCTGGTCACGGCGCAATCCGCGCGCTCGACCCGAAAACGGGCAAGCTGATGTGGGAGTACAAGCTCCACACCAAGCCCTGGGCAGGTGTGCTGAGTACTTCGGGAAAGCTGGTGTTTGGCGGCAGCGATGAAGGCTATGTCTTTGTACTGGATGCGGAAAGCGGCAAGGAACTCTGGCGCCTGAATACCGGAGCTATCATTCGGGCTAACCCGATTACTTTTCGAGTTAACGGAAAGCAGGTTATCTCGGTGGCAGCCGGCAACTCCATTTTTGCGTTCGATCTTCCCGATTAAGCCGAATCAAGGAGTCTGACTACGCCTTTTCGAGTGCTCCGGCGCTGCGGATCACCTTCCGCGCGGCTTCGGCAATCTGTTCCATTCCTTCCCGCGTGTCGAGCAGCATGCTCTGAGTAAGCCATACCGCCTCGCGGCAAAGCTGATCGTTGACGGGGCAGCGCTCTGCCTGATCGGCCGGCATGAAAGGCTCACGGTTGAGCGGGGAATAACCGGCAGAGCAGGGTATGCCTTCGGCGCGCATCGCACGGACGAAGGTGTCCCGCGGAACCGTTCCGGTTACTCGAAACATATATAGATGCCAGGCGTTGCGCGTGCAGTGTTCATATACCGTTTGAGGAACGATACCAGGGATCTCACGAAGCAATGCCGTCAATTGAGCGGCGTTCTCTTCACGACGCTTCGATTGCTCTTCAACGCGCTTCAACTGGGAAACAAGCATTGCCGCTTGAAACTCGGTAAGCCGCAAATTGATGCCGTTCGATTGATACCGGAAACTCGGCCCCGCCGTTTGGCGCGAGCGTCCATTGTTATGGAACGTGAAACAACGCTCCAGAAAAGATTCGTCGCTGGTAAGAATGGCGCCGCCTTCTCCAGAGTTCAGATTCTTTGATGCCTGGAAGCTGAAGCATCCGGCAAGGCCGAGGGTCCCGACCTTGCGCCCGCGCCACTCGCCCAAATGCGCCTGGGCCGCATCTTCGATGACCGGAAGGTTCCGCCGCTTTGCCAATTCAAGAATCGTGTCCAGGTCGGCAGCCGCCCCTCCCAGGTGGACCGGCATAATCGCCCGAGTCCGGGGCGTGATCGCCGCTTCGATCTTGCGCGCATCAATCTGAAACGTATTAAGGTCGCTGTCGACAAAGACCGGTTTTGCGCGATGTATCAGGACAGCATTGACTGTTGCGACAAACGTGTAGGGCGGGACAATCACCTCGTCGCCCGGTCCGATGCCCAGGGCTCCGAGTGTTCCGATCAACGCACTGGTTCCGCTGGAGGTTGCCAGACAGAATCGCGCGCCTGTATATGCGGCATACTCTCCTTCGAACTTCGTCACGGATGTTCCGTTTCCGCGCCCCCACTTGCCACTGCGAAGAATCGATACGAGCCCGCGTTCGTCGTCTCCGTTGAATACTGGCCATGCCGGCCAAGGCTTCTTCCTGACGGGTTCTCCGCCCAGGAGAGCAGGGCGTGGAACGGCCAGCATCGCCGATGCGGCCATGAGACTGCGCCTGGTCACCATGCACGAATGTTACTCCGCTTGGAAGCGCGATGTGCAGTGGCCATGTGCAGTGTTGGTCCGGCGCTGATACTATCGTCACAGTTACGACCGCTCGCTACATAGCTCGCAAGGAGATTGGAGAATGAGCAAGATCACTTTGAAGGTGAATGGAAAAGGGCACACGGTCGATGTGGATCCGTCGACTCCGCTGCTCTATGTCCTTCGCAACGATCTCGATTTGAAAGGCCCCCGGTTTGGTTGTGGCATCGCCCAATGTGGAGCCTGCACGGTAATTCTGAATGGTGCGGCTGTCCGTTCGTGCGTCATGCCCGTTTCCACCGTTAAGGGCGAAATCACAACGCTCGAAGGTTTGGCCAAGGATGGCAAACTGCATCCCGTACAACAGGCTTGGATCGATGAGCAGGTTCCCCAGTGCGGCTTCTGCCAGAACGGTCAGATTCTGACGGCAAAAGTTCTACTGGATAAGAATCCGAATCCCACCGATGCCGAGATTCGCACTGGGATGGCCAACACGCTATGCCGGTGCATGACGTATTACCGCATCCAGGCGGCAGTTAAGCGGGCTGCCGCGAGCGGGGTGAAGGCATGATGCGATTCACAAAGATACCCGAGCAAGTAGAGACAGCGCTCGCGGCGTCCCGCAGAGATTTTCTGAAGCAGGCCGGAATGCTGGTGGTGAGTGTCAGCGCATCGGTGCCCGGTTCGGCTGCGCCCGAGGCTGGGAAGTATCCGGATCCCGATTTCCGCCAACTGGATTCCTGGATCGTAATCCATCAGGACAACACCGCTACGTTCTATGTCGGGAAGACCGACTGTGGCCAAGGCACGGGAACGGCATTCCGGCAGATGATGTCCGACGAACTGGACATCGCATATGACAAGACCAGCCTGATTATGGGCAGCACCGACGTCACTGTCGACCAAGGTGGATCCGGCGGTTCGGACGCGATTCAGACCGATGGCTGGCCGATGCGCCGCGTAGCGGCGGAAGCGCGCCGGGTCCTGCTCGAACTGGCTTCGCAGCGGCTCGGAGTACCGGTCAATCAGCTTACGGTTCGCGATGGCGTCATCACTGCGGGTTCCTCGCAGAAAGTGACTTATGGAGAGCTGATCGGTGGAAAGAAATTCAACGTTACGCTGGCCGGAAACAACGTGAACGCCACCACCGGTACCGCAAAAGTGAAGCCGGTGGCGGAACTCAGGATGGTTGGTCAATCGCCTCAGCGCTATGACATTCCTCCCAAAGTGGACGGCTCTCTGAAATGGGCTGTGGATGTGAAGCTTCCGCGGATGGCGCATGCGCGGAATGTGAAGCCGCCGGTGGCGGGCGCCGCCGTGGTGACGATCGATGAGTCTTCCGTTCGGGATATACCGGGATTCATCAAAATTGTTCGTAGTGGGAACTACGTGGCCGTGGTGTGCGAACGCGAGGAGCAGGCAGTTGCGGCAGCGCGAAAACTGAAAGTGAACTGGCAGAAGCCGGCATCGGCCCCCTTCCCGGCATCGGACGATTTATTTCAGTACATGCGTCAGGCGGAGCTGAAGTCCAGCGGAAAGCCCACTGTCATCGGCGATGTCGGAGCCGCGATCGCGGCCGCGGCAAAGGTAGTCGAAGCGGAGTATGACTTCCCGTTCCAGGGCCACACTGCGTTCGGACCGGCACACGCCACTGCCGATCCTTCGAACGGCCAGATGACAATTTACTCAAACGATATGAAGTCCTACGGCATGCGGAACGGCGTGGCGGAATTTCTGAAGATGCCGCGCGAGCAGGTACGCGTCGTATGGATGGAGGGACCGCAGGGATTCGGACGTACGGCTGCGGACGATGCCGGTTTTGAGGCGGCGTTCCTGGCCAAGGAAACTGGCCGGCCTGTTCGCGTGCAATGGATGCGGGACGAAGAGACGGCGTGGGACACTAAGGGTCCCGCTTACACATTCCAGATGCGCGGCGGCTTGGATTCTGAAGGAAAGCTGATCGCGTTCGACTATACGGCTCGAGCAGCCGACTACAATCATGTCGGCTACAACGAACCGGATTCCGTTCTGATCGCGCAATTGATGGGAATCCGGCGCGACAAGCCCGCCAGCGGGCGGGGAGATGCGCCGACCGAAATGTACGAAATCCCGAACCGCCGTATGGCCAGCCACGTCGTGAGCTTGCCGTTGGTTTGGGAGACACCTCTTCGCACGGGAAATCTTCGCGATCCCAACGGGCCGCAAGTAACGTTCGCATCCGAATCGTTTATCGACGAGATGGCGGCGGCCGCAAAGGCCGATCCTCTGGAATTCCGGCTAAATCTGCTGACGGCCGCCACGAAAGATGACGCCGGATTCCGGCGCGCCAGGTCGATCGCAGTCTTGAAAGCCGCCGCCGAGGCCTATGGCTGGGACCCGCGTCCTTCTCCCAAACCGACGCAGGCGAACGGCGATATTGTCACGGGCCGCGGCGTTGCCTATTCCTTCCGCAGCCAGACCATTGCTGCGGAGATCGCCGAAGTGGAAGTAAACAGGAAGACCGGCCATGTTTGGGTGAAGCGGCTGGTGTGTGCTCACGACTGCGGATTGGTGATTAATCCCGAAGGCTTAATCCGTACCGTTGAAGCCGCCATGATGCATTCGCTGAGCCGGGCGCTTCACGAAGAAGTGACGTTCGATCGGGAGAAGGTGACCAGCGTGGACTGGGTTTCTCATCCGAGCCTCCGGCATACCGACACGCCGGAGCGTATCGATGTCGTCATCGTCAACGGAGATCCGAACCCCAACCGTCCTGATCTTCCTCACTATGGCGCGGGCGAAGCAGCGTGTAAACCAACGATCGCGGCGGTAGCGAATGCGATCTACGATGCAACAGGCGTTCGAATCCGCCGGGTTCCTTTCCGGGATCAGCGCGTACTCGCAGCGCTGAAAACGGCTCAGGCGTAGCTACACCGCGATTGCGGGAGTCCGGCGGACGGCAGCCGCCTGCTCGAACGCGTGGGCCATTTGGAGTACGCCCCAATCGTCCTGGTGGCGGCCGACGATCTGCAAGCCCACCGGCAATCCGTCCGAAGTGAATCCCGCAGGCACGGAAATCGCGGGATTGTGCAGCACCGAGATGTAGTAGCAGGCGCGCATCCAATCGATATAGTTCCCCAGCTTGCGGCCATCGATTTCGGTGACATACGGTTGATCGATGTCGAACGCGGGAACTTGTACTGCCGGAAGCATGAAGAACTCGTACTTCTGAAAAAACTCTCCTGCGCGTTGGTAGAGTGCCGATCGCAGAGCGTCCGCGCGGGCGATTTCCGGGCCTTTCAATCTCGCTCCCAGATCTACTTCTTCGAGGACGGTGGCTTTTATCTGAGACCGGTTCTTTGCTGCCTTCTCGGCATGCTGCTGATAAAAACTGAGAGCGCGCAGCACCCGAAAAGCTTCATCCGCGCCCGCGAAATCCGGCTCAGCTTCCTCAACGATGCAGCCAAGCGCTTCGAAAGTTTTCTTCCTGGCGTCGATCACCTCACGCGTCCGCCGGTCGAATGGAAGACCGCCTAGATCCTTGAACCACGCTACCCGGACACCTTTGAAGTTGCGTCCGAGGGGCTTGGCGAACCGCGCGCCGTCCTCGTGAATAGACAATGGCGACCGCTCGTCCGGGCCGGCCATCGCGCTGAGAAAGAATGCGCAATCGGCGACGTTTCGCGCCATTGGTCCGACCACGCTGATGGTGGTCCATGCGGACGCCGTGGGGATGCGCGGCACGCGGCCGGGTGACGTACGGAATCCGACCACGCCACAAAAGCTGGCCGGGTTGCGAAGCGAGCCGCCGGTGTCGCTGCCATCAGCGATCGGAACCATACCGCAGGCCAGCGCAACAGCCGCACCGCCGCTCGAGCCGCCGCAGGTCTTCGACAAGTCGTGTGGATTCTTCGTTGCGCCGAACACAGGATTGAACGTTTGCGAACCGGCGCCGAACTCCGGCACATTCGTCTTTCCTAATGTCACCGAGCCTGCCTCACGGATGCGTTGGATGAGTAAGGTATCGGTTTCGGGTACGTTGTCCTTGAATAGCGGGGATCCGAATGTAGTGCGAATACCCTTCGTATTCTGCAGATCCTTATGCGCGACGGGCAAACCGTGAAGCCGCCCGAGAAACTTACCACGCGCCGCGGCCTCATCGCACTGCTTGGCCTTCGCCAATGCCTGTTCGGGAACGAGCGTCACAATAGCGTTGACCTTGGGATTCACGCGATCGATCTGCTTCAGATGGACGTTGAGCAGTTCCACCGCGGACAACTTTTTCTTGCGGATCAGGGAGGCGAGCGATACGGCGGGCTCAAAACAAAGAGGGTCGCTCTGGGCTGCGGCCAGCGGCGCGCCGGAGAGCGACACGAGAGAGATCGCGGCGCGTCGAGTCATGCCTGTCATGCTATCGCGCACGTTAGGTGGAGAAGGCACCGGCAGGCGCCTCCTCCAATCTGGGCCTCGCCTACTTGACGGTAATCAATGCCGCGTTGCTCTTCTCGCCGTTGATCGAAATCACCAGTGGATACGTCCCCGCGCCGAGGTTCGGAATGCGCAGGTTGACCTGCATCAGCCCGATGGAACCCGGCGTCATGCCGCAGAAAACAATTTCCGCGGGCATACCGTTGATCGTGGCGGCAACAAGACCGTGAGGCCGGGAGAGCGGGTCGGCCGATGCGGGCTGACCGTTCGGCACGGGATTATCCAGCCGTCCGGAGCCCGTCGCGTATACCGTAACGATCGTTCCGGGGTCTGCTCCGTTCTCTGCTGTGTTGACGGTGTAATCCTGATTCTGAACTACTGCTCGCTTCTCCCCAAACTGAAAGACTCCTGGGGCGGCCGCGATCACGGTCGTCTCCCCTTGAGCTGCGACGCCATTTACTCGGACCACTACCGGAACCTTGGCGGCCTCCGCCACTTCATACGGAACTTGTGCATTGATCTGCCCGGGACTGATGAAGTAGATCGGCGCCGGTTTACCGCCGACCGTGACGGAAACTCCACCGAGAGTAGTGGGCCACGTTGCGCCATCGGCCGCCATCGTTCCCGATGCGAGACTGGAGCCGAAGATGCTGAAAAGCGAACCGGGGGCGATTTTGGGAGTGATGCTGGCCGCATTGACCACTCCACCCGCGGCTACTTCAGGCGGTGCGACCACCTCAAGTGTGAATTGCCCGACATAATCTGCTGTATTGTTGGCCTTCGCCTCGAAGGGAGACACTCGATCTTTGTTGAATAACGTGGGCGTTGAAAAGTGGTAAGACGCGAGGGTGACGGTGACCTGTCCCGATTTATAGAGGAGTGAGTTCGGTGCCAAAACAGGATGGCCGGGAATGTCTTCCGTGTATTCCTTGTTGGCGAGAAACGGCGGAAAGAATTGCGTAGAGTTTGTGTTCAACGGGGCAACGGCTGAAATCTGGGCTGAGTTTGACATGTCGAAGTGCAAGTTCAATGTGTAATGCGCCCATGTATAGGAGTTGTATTTCTCCGCATAAACCGTGAACGTGTGAGTGCCAGCCGAGAGAGGGATGTCGATGCCGTTTTGGGATGGTCCTGGACCGTTGATGATTTCGCCGTCCAAGGCGTCGCCCTTGACCACGAAGGTGCACGGCTGCCCGCCGTGGTTAGTGGTGCGGAACCGATGTGCTCCCACGCCTTGAATCTTTCCGTTGGCGTCTCCCGAAATGATCTGTAGCGCAGTTAGTTTGACGGCTCCCTGTGCCGATGGCATGACTAGCGCGAGAGCGGCGAATACACACGCCCGAGTGAAATTGGTTTTCATTTTTTGTTTACTCCTCCTGCCTGTTCTTCACGCGCAGCAGGCGTGAGTTTCGGGTCAGAAGGAAAGAGCGATTTGCAATCCGTTCTTTCGTTTACGTCTGCTTGACGTGCGGAGAAATATCCGGAGCGACCGAAACAGCTTCCCATTACTTACGCAAATCACTTGCAAGTACGAGCAGGAAGTTGCATACTGGACCGAAACGGTCCGATAGGCTTTGAGGATCGTGAGAATAACCCGATGAGAAGGACCTGCCAACAGACTTTTGGCGAAGCACTGAGCACATACGTCAAGGGATCGAAGTAATGGTTTTCCTCGGCAACTCCGGTCGCCTCCAGATTTCATAAAGGCTCCTGGAAGAGGGTCATGGATTTGCAAGGCCGGATCAAATTTCTGATCCAGGATCGGAGTTGCATTTTTTCGGAGGAGAGCGTCGTGGGCGTTTCGGGACAGAAGCGGGCGGCCGAAGATTTGACCATTACCGGTCGAGTTTCCCGGCTCCCGGCGCCCACGCGTTTCGTAAAGGTAAGGAGAGACAGTCGACAGTGAACAAACGCGGATCTCATCAAAAGCGATTCAAGATGCAACGAGGCCCAATCCTCGAATTACGCGGTTTGGGCAATGCCAGTGTGCGGGACGCGGGGGGAGTGCCCTCCCAAGAGAGGCGTCTACGGTGTGACTTGGCCGGCGTAGGCGTATAGGATGGACCGGAAGCGAAGCACAACGCCGCCATCCTCTCTGCAGCCTCTTGCCGCCGCCGTCGACCACATTGTCTGGTCTGTAGAGAACCTGGACGAGGCGGTCGAACAGTTAGTCGAGCGAATGGGGTTTCCACTGCTCTATGGCCCCGCAGACTGCAATTCGATGCGCGTTGCCGATATCGGATTGGGCGCCGTTTGGGTGCGGCTGGTGGAAAAGGCCGAGTGGCGGACGACGCAGCCCCTTAGTCTTGCTCTTGAGGCTGCCATCCCGTTGGATGACGCCGAAGGTGTTGCCCGGCAGCGCGGGTTCGAGAGTGGTGGTGTGTTCGTATCCCCGGGACGCGGCTCAATCGATTCATTACTGTCTCAGGGTGATTCCGGGTCATTGCCGTTTGTTGTCTCCGTTCTGTTGCGCGGTGTCGTTGCGCCCCGTGAACCGGGTCTGCTTCTGGTTCGCTACTTCCACGAAGTTCAGGCGCGGCGTATCGGTGAGTGTATGAGGTTCTTCGATAGCCCGGCGGCAGCCTACGGCATTCTCGGTATGGTCTCGGTTCGCGTAGAGGTCTCGGAAGAACAAGGCGTAGAACGCTGGGCGCGCGTGTTGGGCTGCGAGCCCACGTCTTGCCGGAACTGTTGGAAATTGTCCGAGGCCGGCACAGTCGAAGCGGTATTAGGAGGCAGTGATCGAATTTCCTCGATTGTTCTGCAAGCGCCGAATCTGCCGTTGTTGCGGAATGCGTGGCGTGATGCAGGCGTCGAGAGCGATCTCTGCGGAGACGCGCTCATCGTAAGACCATCATCCGCCGGTGGCTTGCAGATTCAGGTACGCGAAAAGAAAACGAGGAGACCTTGATGTGTTGCCGGTTGTTGCTCTGTGTTCTATTGGCGATTGTCGCGCGGGGCGAGGACGAGAAACCGATTACAGAGCAAGATTATCGAGTGTTTCGAGGTGACGGATCGTCCGCCACATTGGACGAGCTCATTGCAAAGGCCAAAGACTCGCAGGCTGTCTTTCTCGGCGAGTCCCATGACGATCCCGTTGCGCACCATTTGGAGATCGAACTCTTCAAGAAACTTGCAGGACCTGGCACTGTGCTTTCACTCGAAATGTTTGAACGCGACGTACAAAGCGTACTCGATGAGTATCTCACCGGCCTCATCTCGGAAGATCATCTGCTGTTGAGCGGCCGTGCGTGGAAGAACTATAAGACCGACTATCGAGCGCTGATCGAGTTCGCCAAGGAGCAGAGCATTCCCGTGATCGCGGCGAACGCACCGCGCCGTTACGTCAATCGGGTGGCCCGGATGGGTAAAGCCTCGCTTGACGAGTTAAGCCCGGATGCAAAACGATCACTCCCGCCGCTGCCCTATGCAGACGCGTCGCCCGAATACGCGGAGCAGTTTCGCATCGTGATGGAAGAGATGAAGAAGGAGACGGAAAAGAACGCGAGCACTCAACCGGCGAAGTCTCCGTCAGAGAAACCGCAGCCTCCGCGCGACCCGCGATGGCAATTGGAAGCTCAAAGTCTCTGGGACGCATCCATGGCCTACTCCATCGCTGAAGCGCTACTACGTCAGCCGGCTTCTCGTATCGTTCACGTCAACGGCAGCTTTCACACGGAGAAGCGGCTTGGAATTCTCGATCATCTCGCGCGCTACCGGCCGGACGTCCGGACCCTCGTGGTTACCATGCGGCCCGAGAAGTCATTCCCTGCATGGGATGTGGCAAAGCTGGCCAACGCGGGGGATTTCGTTGTTCTTACAAACCCCGCCAAAGCAAAGGTGACGCCGAAATCGAGCGGAGGGAAGCGATGAAAGCCAGGGAATCCTGGCTGCACATCCTGACGCTGTGCGGTTCTATTCTGCTGAACGCGGCCATTTTGATGCTGATCAGCCAGAGTTCTCATTAGTCTGTTCGGCCAGATGGCAGGTAGCCACACTTCAAGTTGAAAAGTCCGCTTCTGGCGAACGAGACTGAAGTATGCAATCCCAATTACCGGACTTGTCCCTGGTTGTTCCCGCTCTCCTCTCGGCCGTCCCCATCGCGCTTGTGATCGTATTTTGCGCCGTGGTTTTGAATCTCGTGATCGGCCGCGGACTCGCCGCGCTGGCCGGGCGCACGAGCTTCACCCAGGAAGAGCTGGTTCCATTGCGCCGGATCGTCAAATGGGTAATTACGATTGGGGCAGGCGTGTTCATTCTCGCCGCTTTCGGGATGAACGTCAGTGGGATGTGGGGCATCCTCTCCACCGTTTTCGCGATGGTCGCCATCGGTTTCGTCGCTGTTTGGAGCGTCCTCAGTAACACACTCTGCGCGCTGTTCATCATTCTCGTCCGGCCGTTCTCCGTTGGAGATGAAGTTGAGTTTGCGGGCGATCCTGTGAAAGGCCGCGTGGTCGATCTGAACTTCCTGTACACGACGCTTAGCGCGGGAGACGGCACGCTCTTGCAAGTCCCGAACAATCTCTTCTTTCAAAAAGTGTTGCGCCGCCGGCCAGCCGCGCACTCGGCACGCGCACTGAATCTGCGCTCCCAGCAATCCGAAACTCCCACCGAGCCGGCCGCCACTCTCTAGAGCTACTTCATCGACCCCATCCTCGCCTTTTTAGTGGCGATTGCCTGAGTCGATGTGGCCGTAGCGCGCCCTAAAATACAGCAGCGGATCGGGAGTCGTATCGAACTGCACTTGCAAGGTTTCGCCGAACAGCACGTCGTGGTCGCCCACCGGCAGCACCCGAATCAACCTGCATTCAAGCACCGCCAGCGCCCCATCCAATATCGGTGTTCCGTGGGCGCCTTTTCGCCAGGCGACGCCGTCAAACCGGTCGTCCGGCTTGAATGCGAACGTTGTCGACAACTGCTGCTGTTCCGCGCTCAAGATATTCAGAGCAAAATGGTGCTGGCGCCGAAAGATCTCTGTCAGGTTCGTTTCGCGATCGAGACAACACAGAACAATCGGCGGCCGAAGTGATACGGAAGTGAATGAATTAATCGTGATGCCATGAGGCCGTCCGTCAAAAGCCGTAACGACACAAATCCCGGTGGCAAACTGAGAACAGGCGCGGCGGAACAAGTCTGCGGACACTGGAACCATTGGGGATTTGCTTGACAGGCAGCTAAACCTAATCCTATCATGGGCTTTGCGGCTTCGGAGGATGCGTCTTGATCAAGCTTGACATTATAAATGAAGTGGTGAACAAAACGGGCATCACCAAAACGAAAGCGGAGATGGCTGTAGAAACCGTGTTCGAAAGCATGAAGCGCGCTCTCGGGAACGGTCAACGAATCGAACTCCGCGGCTTCGGAATTTTCAACGTCCGGCCGCGCAAGACCGGGATTGGCCGGAACCCGCGGACAGGCGCGGAAGTCGCCATTCCGCCTGGCAAGGCTGTTCGGTTCAAGCCGGGCAAGGAACTGCAGAGTCTATAGAGCGAGTTTTGTCCACGCGGACCCGGCTCGTGCTCAGCATGTGTCTGTTCCTGCTGACGCTGCTTACCTGCGCGGCGGCCGGTGCCCGCCTGGACGAGAATTTCAAAGCCAATCGCCCCGCGATTGTTATTGAAGAACCAATAGAGCGGTTTCTCATTCCGACGCTGGACTGGCGCGTACTCGTCACCGGGCTTCCGTTTGCATTTACTCTTCTCGGCATTCTGTTTGCCCACGAAATGGGCCACTATCTCACCTGCCGGTGGTATCGTTTGGACGCCAGTCCTCCTTACTTCCTACCGGCGCCGCCGGTGATCGGAACATTCGGAGCATTTATCCGGATCCGCTCCCCTGTCTATTCGCGGAAAGTTCTTTTTGATGTTGCCGTTGCTGGACCGCTGGCCGGCTTTGTTGTGCTCGTGCCGTTCCTGATTGCCGGACTGGCACTCTCGAAAATCGTCCCGGGTGTCGCGCATCAGGGAGATTTCGTCTTCGGAACGCCGGTGTTGCTGATGGTTCTCGAAGGTTGGTTTTTTCCGAATGCCGCGTCGGCCGACATCTATCTGCATCCGATCGCCCGCGCGGCCTGGGTGGGCATCTTTGCTACTGCCTTGAATCTGCTGCCAATCGGCCAGCTGGACGGCGGGCATCTGGTCTATGCGCTGTTTGGCGAGCGGCACCGGCTGTTAACACGTGTGGCGTTGGCTGCGCTGATTCCGCTCGGCTTTCTATATCCCGCCTGGTGGGCGTGGGCGCTTCTGTTATTTTGGCTGGGCCGGCGGCATCCGTTTATCTTTGATGCTGAGCCGATCGGCTGGTGGCGGAAGCTACTGGGTCTGCTCTCTGCCATTATCTTTCTGGTGAGCTTCATGCCCGCACCGATCCTCAACGGATGAAAATTTCCGCCGCGATCATCACTCTGAATGAACAGCGGAACATCGCCCGCGCCATTGAGAGCCTGCGGTGTTGCGACGAGATTCTTATTGTCGACTCCGGCTCGACTGACCGAACCTGCGAAATCGCTGAGAACCTCGGAGCGCGTGTCATTGAAGCCGCATGGCGTGGTTACGCCGGTCAAAAAAACTATGCAACCGAACAGTGCCGCTACGATTGGGTGCTATCGCTCGATGCCGACGAGGCTCTGAGCGAGGCTCTCGAGGGTGAGCTTTGGCAGCTGAAAAAGACGAAGCCGCGCGCGGATGCCTACACCATGCCGCGGCTTGCGCAGTATCTTGGCCGTTGGATTCTACATTCCGGCTGGTACCCGGAC
>CAYTVP010000061.1:0-15362 GCA_964441675.1 uncultured Solibacteraceae bacterium
GCCTTGATTGCGATCCGCGGGTTGTCCAGGATGTCGAACAACCCGCCGGAGCGTTCCTGGCCGTCAATCGCCACATGGCCGAAGCGATCGGTGGGTTCGACGCGCGCTTTCATCCCATCTGGTTCGAGGATGTGGATTTCTGCCTCCGGTTTCGCGAGAACGGCGGGAAAATCCGCTACGATCCCGCAGTTCGCGCACGGCATCGGGGCGCGGCTTCCATTCGGAAGCTGGCGCCGCTCGATCGGCAAGTCCATTGGTATGTTAGCCTTTTGAAATACGCGGGGAAACATTTCAACCGGTTCGCATCCGGAATGGTGACAGTCGCAGCCGTGCTTTCTTTTTTGCCCAGAGCCCTCTATACACTGGCAGTGTCGCCACGTTCCTTAAGCCGAGCCACCGCCCGGGCAGAAAAAACGCATCTTGATGTTTCATAAGGACTTAGTTTCTATAACAATAGTCACTTACAACAGCGGCCGCTTCATCAGGCGGTGCTTGGAATCTGCGTTGGGGCAGAAATATCCGCTCCTCGAAGTGATTGTGATCGACAATGCTTCGACGGACGGCACGGTCGATATTCTCGAGGGCTTCGAAGGCCGTTGCCGCATTGTTTATAACGACAGCAATACGGGGTTTGCGGCGGCACAGAACCAGGCAATTGCTCTATCCGGGGGGGCGTGGATTCTTACGCTGAACCCGGACGTCCTTCTGCTGCCAAACTTTGTTGAGGTGCTGATGGAAGCCGGGCGACGTGCTCCACGCATCGGTAGTGTCTGCGGCAAGCTTCTTTCGATGAGCGCCACCTTCGACTTGCCGAATACTCCGCTGGTGGATTCCACCGGCATTTTCTTTACCCCCACCATGCGCCACCTCGATCGCGGGTCGCTCGAAGTCGATAACGGGCACTATGGCAATACCGAGTATGTCTTCGGAGCCACTGCCGCCGCCGCTCTCTATCGCCGCGAGATGATCGACGATATCTCGATTGACGGCGAGTTTTTCGACAACGAATTTTTCGTCTATCGCGAAGACGCCGATGTCGCCTGGCGCGCGCAGCTTCTGGGATGGAAGTGTCTTTATACTCCGGCGGCGCAGGGTTATCACGTGCGCTCTGTCCGCCCGATGAACCGGCGTGCGCTGCCTCCCGAGATCAATATGCACTCGGTGAAGAACCGGTTTTTGATGCGGGTGAAGAATATCACGCCTGACCTGTACCGCCGGAACTGGCTGCCGATGACGGCGCGGGACTTCACCGTGGCCGCGGCCTGCCTCTTGCGGGAGTGGAGCTCTCTCAAAGCCTTCTGGTTGGCCGCGCGCCACTGGCGCCGGCTGAAGGAAAAGCGCCGCTGGATTATGGAACGGCGCTGCGTCTCCGACGAATATATTGCCAGCTGGTTCCGCTACCAGCCGACCGCTAAGGCCGTGCCAAAATCGTCGCACGCCGCCGCCGGCTCGGTAGTGCGCCGTTAGCCGCCCGTGCGGATCGCGATCGCCGGAACACGGGGAATTCCGGCACGATACGGAGGCTTTGAAACCTTCGCCGAAGAGTTGTCGCGCCGCCTGACACTGCGCGGGCACGAGGTAAGAGTGTACTGCCGGCAAAAGTCTTCCAGTCCCACCTACCTCGGCGCCGATCTTCAATATCTACCCACCATCCGCCACAAGTACCTGGATACCGTCGTGCACACCTTTCTGTCCACGCTTCATTTGCTTATTCATCGGACGGACGTGGCTCTCTATTGCAACGGTGCGAACGCCATCTTTACCTGGCTGCCACGCCTGGCCGGAATCCCGGTTGCCTTGAACGTAGACGGACTCGAGCGCCGCCGGAAAAAATGGAATGCGCTGGGACGCCTCTGGTATCGCATCTCCGAGCGTCTTTCGATCCTCTTCCCCAACGCTACCGTCACCGATGCTGCTGAAATCCAGCGCTATTACCGCGATACTTATGGCCGCGATTCGGTGATGATTCCTTATGGCGCGGAGCCGGAAGCGGTCACTTCTCAAGCGGCACTGGACGAGCTTGGCCTTACCCCCGGCGGCTATTTCCTTTACGTCTCGCGAATGGAGCCGGAAAATAATGCACTGGCGGTTCGCGAAAGTTTCGAACAGCTTTCGACGGCCCGGAAGCTGGTGCTGGTCGGCGATGCACCGTATGCCGGCGACTACATCGCTCGTGTCCGCAATACCTCCGATCCGCGCGTATTGCTGCCCGGCGCGATTTACGGCACAGGCTACGCTGAACTGCAATCCCACTGCTTCGCTTATGTGCACGCCACCGAGGTCGGTGGAACGCACCCCGCGCTGATTGAGGCTATGGGCCGCGGCGCCCTGGTACTCTATCTCGACAATCCCGAAAATCGCGAGGCCGCCGGCGATTGTGGGCTGCCCTTCCTGCCCGGCCGCCTGACTGAAGTTATGGAGCAGGCGCTCCGCTTGCCGGAAGAAGATTGCCAGGCACTGCGCCTTCGCGCGCAGCAGCGCATACGCGAGCGCTATTCCTGGACAGCCGTCACCGACGCGTATGAAAAACTTTTGGCGGGCTTATGCGGAGCTGGGTAGAAGTCTCACTCAATCGCATTGCCGGGAACTACCGCGCCATTTGCCGGATCGCTCCGCATGTCGAAATCATGCCCGTCGTTAAGGCGAACGCCTATGGTCACGGGATGGTTCCCGTGGCCGCTACGCTGACATCGGCTGGCGCACGCTGGTTTGCGGTATCGAGCTTCGAGGAAGGACTCGAGCTGCGAGATGCCGGAATCCGCGGCCGCATCCTGGTGATGGCGGACGAAGGCTTCGATCCCAAGCACCACGCCGGGCTCACGCCGGTTATCCATTCGCTCGAGAGCATTCCCGACGCACCGTTTCACCTGAAGGTAGATACCGGAATGCATCGCCTCGGTGTACTGGCCTCGCCCGAAGAAATCGCCCGCGCTGTGCGCGGCAAGCCGCTTGAAGGCATCATGACCCACTTTGCCTCCTCGGCCGATTTCACCTCCGGCCAGACGGCCCGGCAACAGAGTCGCTTTCAAAACATCCTCGACGCTCTCGACCGTAAACCAGAATTCATCCACGCGTCGAGCTCCAACCCACTGCACTTCGGTCAGCGCGATGCCTGGTTCAACCTGGCCCGCCCGGGGCTGGCACTCTACGGATACGTATCGAATCCCCGCGGCCCGTCGCCCGAGCGGCTGCTCCACGTCAGTCCATCGCTCACCTGGAAAGCGCGTGTACTGGCCGTGAAGGAAATTGCCGCCGGCCAAAAGATCGGCTATGGCGGAATGTTTGAAACGGCCGCACCGTTGCGGATTGCGATCCTTGGCGCGGGATATGCCGACGGACTCTCAAGGCGGCTTAGCAACAAGGCGCGGTTTGTCGGCGCCATTTCGATGGATGTCTCGACAATCGACATCTCTCATCAACCGGATCTCAAGCCCGGAGACGAAGTAACGCTATTGGGGGAAGACTACGACGCGCGTGCAATGGCTCACGATGCCGGTGTGATCGCCTATAGCATTCTCACCGGCATCAGTGCACGCGTGAAGCGTGTGTATCGATAACCGTCTCGGGACGGACTAGCTTAGCTCGGACAGGTGCTCAACCTTGCCCGTGCTATCGCCGATCTTCTCGGGCTGTACGCCCGCGAAGTCCAGCACCGACATGAACAGGTTGGTCATCGGTGTTCCCTTGGCATAGCGCACATGGCGTCCGCCGGAGAGACGTCCATTACCGCCTCCGACCAGAAGCGTGGGCAGATTCAGGTGATCGTGCCGGTTACCGTCGCTGAGGCTGCTGCCATAGACGACCACGGAGTGGTCGAGCATTGTACCGTCGCCGTCCTTTGTCTCAGACAGCTTCTTCAGGAAATGGCTTAGCATCAACGTGTGGTGCTGGTCGATCTTCTGCAGCCGGTCGATCTTCGATGCGTCGTTGAAGTGGTGCGACAAGCCGTGATGCGCGTCCGGAACGCCGATGGACCGGTATGTGCGGTTGCCGCCCTCGCGGCCCATCATCAGCGTGACCACGCGCGTCATATCGCTCTGGAACGCTGCCGTCATCAGGTCGAACATCAGCTGGCAGTGTTCCTCAAAGGTCGGCGGAATGCCGCCGGGCCGTTCCATTGTCGGGATCGACATCTGATGGGCTTCGGCTTTCTGAATCCGGATCTCGATCTCACGGACCGAATCGAGGTACTCGCTCAGCTTCCGCTTGTCGCTGGCGCCCAGATCGAGGCCGAGCCGCGTGGCATCATGACGCACAAAATCGAGAAGGCTGCGATCCTGTGCCGCCCTAAGGGCGCGTGCCGCGGGATCGGTGGTTTCGCCGTCGCCAAACAGACGCTCAAACACCGCGCGCGGATTGTTCTCCGGCGGCAGCGGCGTGTTCGGCGAGTTCCAGGAGACTGTATTGCTGTAAGCGCAGCTATAACCGGAATCGCACCCGCCCACCAGGCGATTGTCCTCAAGTCCCAGCTCGAGCGAAGGCAGAACCGTTTCCCGGCCGATTTCCCGCGCCGCGATCTGATCCACCGAGACGCCGGCTTCGATATTAGCGCCTTGCGTCTTCTTCGGATGTACGCCCGTCAGCCACGTCGCGCCCGCCCGGGCATGATCGCCTGGGCCGTCGCCCAATGCCTGGCCGTTGTAGTGGTCGAGGCCGCTCAGAACCAGCGTCTTATCGCGGAATGCTTCCACCGGCTTCAAAGTCTTCGTGTATTCGAAGGCGGCGCCGTCAGCAGCCGGAGTCCAGTCCTTCATGATGATGCCGTTCGGGACATACAGGAATGCCAAACGGAGCGGCGCCTTCGCCGCTGTGCGGTTGGTGGCGGCCATCGCCGGAGCCATCGCGTCCAGAAATGGTAGCGCCAAGGCAGTGCCAAGCCCGCGCAGTACCGTGCGCCGCGGTAAGGATTTCTTCGTGATGATCATCGCTCCGGTGTCTTCCTCATTTGAAATGGTACGCTGTTCGCGATCGCCAAAGCGATAGCCGAAAAGCGGTAATCGTTTGCCGCGGCTTGACGGCGTACTTCCCGAACTGCTGGACGGTCATAATACTCCAAACCGCGGCCCAGCGCATACGTAAGCAGCTTCTCCGACAGGCATTCGACAAAATCGTCCTGTCGTTCGAGCAATACCGTTCTTAACCCACTGGCGCCGCGAAACTCCTGGCCGCCCGGCAACTTGCCCGAAGTGTCGATTTCCGAGCCGCCTTCCGCCTTGCGGAACTGACCCACGGCATCGTAGCCTTCGAGCGAGAATCCCAACGGGTCGAGCAGCGCGTGGCAGGAAGCGCACGCTGCGCTGGCGCGGTGTTGTTCCAACGCCTTCCGCAGATCGCTGGCCGAGATTTCCGCGCTGTCGGAGAGATCCGGGACATCCGGGGGCGGAGGCGGGGGCGGCGCGCCGAGAACATTCTCGAGGATCCACTTACCGCGCAGTACCGGCGAGGTCCGGGTCGGATACGAGCTGACGGTGAGGATGCTTCCCTGTGTCAGCAGGCCTCCGCGCTCTCCATCCATCGCCACCTTGCGGAAGTATCCTCCGCGCACGCCATCAACGCCGTAATGCTTCGCCAGCCGATCGTTCAGGAACGAGTAATCGGCATTCAGAAAGTCCACTACGCTGCGATCCTCGCGGACAATATTCTGGAAAAACAATTCTGTTTCGCGCTGGAAAGCCAGCCGCAGCGCATCGTCGAACCCCGGATACTTGTCCGGGTCCGGCCGCCAGGACGGAATGTTTCGCAGATGCAGCCATTGGCCGCCGAAGTTGTCGATCAGCGCCTCGGACTTCGGGTCCTTCAGCATCCGGCTCACTTGCTGCGCTAACACCGGCCGCAGCTTATTGCGCTCGGCCAGGCCCAGAAGCTCTTCATCGGGGATGCTGCTCCACAGGAAAAACGACAGGCGTGTGGCAAGCTCGAGATCCGAGATGGCATGGACGCTGCCCGGCGTGCTTCCGGCCGGGTCGCGCTCGGCCCGGTAGAGGAAGCTGGGCGACACGAGGATGGCCCGCAGTGCCGCTTCGATACCGGAGTCGAAACTGTCGCCCTGTTTCCGTCCCGCCGCGTACATCTTCATCAACGGAGTCACGTCGGCGGTTTTCACCGGACGCCGGTAAGCCCGGCGCGCGATATTCGAAATGATCTCGGTGGCGCAGGCGCGTTCCGTCAGGTTGTTTCCGGGGCGGCAGGTAAAGATGCGCTTCCGCGCCGCTGTTTCGCTAACACCTTTAATTTCATAGGGTCCGCCGATTGTCACGGAATCGATTGTCGGCGGATTCGCGCGGACGACCATCCCCGGAACCAGCGGCACCGCTCCGCCCTCGGCCTTCGTCGATTCGCCCAGAAGGCCCGCCATCAACGTGTGCACGCCTGCGGTCAGCGGAACGCGAACTTCATAGTTCCGGCTATCTTGCTGCTCTTCCGCGCGGCTGATCGTTACGTCGAATAACTTGACCCGCTCGCCATCCACCCGCAAATCCAGCTTCGGCGGCGGAGCATTCGCCGGTACGTTTCCACGAATCCGGACCATCAGCGAGTACTCGGCATCCACCGGATAGTGGCGCCGCAGTTCGATGCCGTTCTGGTAGCTCAACGGCAGCCGGTCGCTGTTCCAAACCATCAACGGATGCGTCGTGCCGTACTTCTCGATCGCCGGACGCTGCCGGGCAGTCCCGACCGCCAGGGCGCTCACCCGCCGCGCGGCCGACAAATACTTCTCCATGTGGAGTGGCGACACTGTCAGCACCGCGCCAATATTGTCGAATCCATAGCCGGAATCGTCTGCGGGAAGGCTGCTCGCGTTCTCGAATTCGAGATCCAGCAGATCCCGGATGACATTCGCATACTCGGAACGGTTCAACCGATGAATCACCGGAGTCCCGGGATTCGGCGTCGTTTTCGCGCCCTGGTCCAGTTCTTTTTCGAGCCAGTGGTGGAATGAGGTGGCCAGTTCTTTACTCGGGCGCGGAAGCCCCGGAGGCGGCATTTCGCCCGTATGAATCTTGCGCAGAACCTTCTCCCACAAAGCGGCCGACGACGGAACATCGTCCGTGCGCAGACCGCTCAACGATACGTCAGCAGTCTTATTCTTGTCGTTGTGGCAGGCGATACAGTATCGCTTGACGGTTGCTTGGGGTTCTATGGTCTGCCCCGGACGAGGTATATCCGCAGCGCTTGCGGCAACGCCCACGGCGAACGGCAGAAACCATGCGAGAATACGGGGCATGGAAGTACGAGGGACTTTCTTCCTCTGTATTAATACTTTATCATCCAAGCAGTGATGACGATATTCGGCGCGCGGAAATTACTGGTTTTATGCTCTCTTGCCGTTTCAATTTGGGGCGCGCGGAAGATCGACCCTACCGCCGACCTCTGGGAAGCCGTTGAAAGCGGAAGCATTCAGGGAATTCAGGCCGCAGTCCGGGCGGGAGCCAATGTCAATGCCGCCCGCATCGGGGGAGCCACCCCCTTGGCCTGGGCCGCCAGCCGTAATGAAGCAAAAGTCGTCGCAACTCTCCTGAAAGCCGGAGCGGAAGTCGACAAACCGGATGAGAATAACGAAACCGCCCTGACGCTAGCGGCCGGCAACGGGAATCTGGAAATAGCCCGTATCTTATTGGAAGCGAAAGCGAATCCGAATGCACGCCGGTGGAGCGGCGAAACGCCGTTGATGGCCGCTGCGAGCGTCGGGAACTCCAGTCTGGCTGCTTTGCTTCTGGATCATGGAGCCGAAATCAACGCAACCGAATCGCGTATGGGCCAGACCGCGCTTATGTGGGCTGCTGCCGAAGGCCATGCCGATTGCGCCAAGCTTCTCGTCGATCGCGGTGCCGATCCGAACATCGTTTCCAAAAATGGCTTTAGCGCCCTCATGTTGGCGTCCCAAAAAGGTGACCGGCCGACTGCGGAGATCCTGATTGCCGGGAAAGCCGACCCCAAAGTGGCTGCCCCGGACGGCAGTACGGCATTTTTGCTGGCGCTGGCACGAGGCCATGAGGGGGCGGCGCAGCTTCTGCTCGATCAAGGGGCCGCCGATGTCAACGCGATGGATAAGCTCGGGATGACCCCGCTGCATCAGGCAACCCGGCTCGGAAAATTGAATTTGATCGAAGACCTGGTTCGCAACGGCGCCAAGCTGGAAGTCCGAACGGAACCGCCGCCCGGCCCGAGGAATCCATTTCGTGTCACGGGAATGACTCCATTCCTCGTGGCGGCGCAATTGGGCAACGCCGAAGCAATGAAGAAACTCGTGGATCTCGGAGCCAATCCGCAAGCTCACACTCCCGATGGCTCCGGGGGGTTGGTGTTGGCGGCCGGCAGCAAGAAGCTCGAGGCAGTGAAGTTGATGGTGGAGCTTGGCGCGAATGTCAACGAAAAAGGTTTTGGCGACAGAACCGCGCTCCATCTGGCTACGCGCCAGGGTTCGGACGACATTATCCAGTACCTCGTTGAGCACAAGGCCGATCTTTCGGTCAAAGACCGGATGGGCCGGACGCCTCTCGAACAGGCGGAGTTCGAAGCGCCCAAACATACCATGGCCTTGCTGCTGAAATTGACGAAGGAAGCCGGTCTTCCCGTGCCTGAAAAACTCGCCGACGGCCCGAAGAAGTAGCCAAATTCTTCCGCGTCCCTTCGTTTATCGATACCTGACTCCGAACTCATCCGCCACAGTGGCCAGCCGCTCGTCAGCAGTCCAAAATCTGACACTCTCTACCAGGGACGACGCGAGTAGATGAGCATCGATCCATCCAATTCCCCTGCCCCGCAACCTGCGTGACCGAACGAAGGCAACTACTTCATCATGAGGAACCGTCCGAACCCCGTGTATTCGCTCGTAGTTTTCGAGTAAAACACTGCGTCCCCCGGAGTCTCCAATCAGCAGCTCGCCATAGATCAGGTCGTGGCGGGCGACTTCATCACGCTCCAGCATGCGATCAAGTTCTTCCGCGTAGGGAGCGCGACCGGCCAGGAATCGAATCCAAACGGAAGTATCGACGAGTACCATCAGGCAACCGTCTTCGTTGTGCCTCCGTCCTCTCGACGCCTTGGAGCATCGATTGCCCCCTTCTCACTGCCCCTCAATCTACGAAGCCGTTGATATGCGGTGTGCCGGATTAGCGCCTCAAGCCCCAGCCGAACGGTTTCTGTGTCCGTCGAGGCGCCACACGCCTCCTTCGCCTCGCGAAGCGTCGCCTCGTCGATATGGAGCGTCTTCTTCATACATTTAAATATGCCATATAAATAAGGCATATCTTGCCATACAAGAAGGGCTTTGAAAAACGTAACTATCCGCTCGAACTCCCCAGCTCAGTGAAGGTTGACCTACTCCTCGCGAAACAGACTGCGAACCAGCCCGTCGCTCCGCAGCTTCATCATCGTCGCTTCGTTTCTCCGGGACGAGTCCACCTTCCGGGCCGCTCTCGATGCTGCGTCCCACGCAGCCACCGCGTCCCGCTTCCGCCCGCTTTCTTCGAGAATCTCCGCCCGCCATTTCAATGCCAAGGTATCGTCCGGGGCCTCGGCCAGTCTGCTCTCCAGGCGCTCTAATGCAGCCGGAAAATTGCCGTAAATCCGGTCGAACTGAGCTAACGAACGCCACTCTTGACTATCGTGCGCCTCGGCCGCCAGCTCGATTTCGGCGTGGTCGCTATCGCTTCCGGCGATGGTTACCGTTACGGTGTACCTCCCGGGAGCGATTCTGGCGGTGGATGCCGGATCGAGCGTCCATGCCGCAAGAACCTTCTCGAATGTGCCGAAGGCCGGTCCGAGCCCGCGAAGCATCGCAAGCCGCCAGGGCCACTGCTCCGCCTCGCAGGCGGCATTGGTTACCTCAATCGAAAGAAACTCCGGCGCCGGGTGCTCGTGCCGCGATTGCAGGAGCCGTACCTCAAGCTCAAGCGGCCAGCCAAGGGACGCCGTTGCGTCTCTCGCCCCATTGACCGTTACCGCAAGGAGTGCATATTCAGTAGCTTGTGCGTCATCCGGCAGAGTCATCCGACCACCCCCTCTGACAATTGTTGCTGATTGTCACGCGCAAAATGACGCACAATCTGGTTCAGCGGTTCGGAAATTGTTCTAACGGCGTAACGCCAAGATCACACGGGCGAGAAGCGCTTTATCGCCGGCATTTGTCTGGTGCCGCTCCTCCATTCCGGTCAGAATCTCGCGTGCCCGGGAGTATGCGCGGAGCGCCGCCTGGGGATGGTGTAAGGCTTTGTGAACGTCGCCCAGGTCGCTATAGCTTTGCGCCACTTCGCCAAGCGCCCCCGCATTCTTAGCATCGCGTTCGGCCAGCTCCAGGCGCTCGCCGAGCGCGGCCTGGAAGTACCGGAGCGCCACAACAGGACGTCCGGTACGGAGCATGACCCTGCCGATTTCCGCACGTGTTGCCGCGCGCAGACTTCGGGACCGCACGTCCGCCCGGTCTACGGAGACGAGGGTTTCATAATGCGACAGCGCCGCTTCGTAAAGCTTGATCGCTCCCGCGTGATCACCAGCTGCCGCCAAGCCGCGCGCGTGCGCAGACAGCGCCGAGGCGTACGCCATAGTGATCGGGAGATTCCCCGGGAACTCCTGATACAGCGCCTTCTGTTCGGCGACAGCGAGACGCAACTGTTCGAGCGCGGCCGCATGCTGGTTCTGGTGACTGAGGATGCTTGCCAGGCGCGTGCGAGCCAGCACCAGTCCACGCCGGTCCCGCAGATCCTTGATCTCGCCGGTCAGCAGTTTCTCATACATTTCTAACGCCTGCCGGCGGTTTTCCAGGACTTTCGGCCAATCGCCCAACTGCGAATGTGTTCCCCCCAGTGACGTTAGCGATTGCGCCACCGCGCGGCGCAGATCGAGATTGTCTGGCGCATCTTCCAGCAGGGAGCGGCTGATTTCGAGGCTCTTCTGATCATTCGCAAGCGCCGCCTCATGATGCCCCATCACCTTGTCGAGCGCGGCAATCCTGCTGTAGGCCGTGGCCAGATGGGATCGGGTTTTCGCGTCTCCCTTTCCTTCGGAAATAGTGGAAGCGAGAATCTTTTCCGCTTTGTTGTAATTCTCCATCGCTTCGCCGCTTTTACCCAGGTTGGAGCTGCCCGCGCGGCCCAGAATATCGCCAACCTTGAGATAAGCGAGAGCGAGTTCCTGCTGCAGTTCGGTATCCGCCGAGGCCTGGCGTTCCAGGCGATTGAGATAGACGATAGCGTTCTGCATGATGCTGGCGCGTACCTGTGTGGCGCCCGGCATCTCGGCGACAGCATCATCCAGCTCGAAAATGAAGCTATTGGCCAACCGCCGCACCGCCTGCGCTTGCTGCGCTGCCACTGCGTAGCCAGCCCGCGCCTCATGCGCCTGCCACAACGCCACCGCTACCAAAACCACGATCGCCATAGCCATTGCCGCCGCGGCTGCTACGGCGGCGCGGTTCCGGCGGACAAACCGTGATGCCCGGTATGTCCATGTGGTGGTGCGTGCCGACACCGGGCGCGATTCCAGGTAGCAGCGGATATCCTCGGCGAACTGGTCGGCCGACTGGTAGCGCTGCGCCGGCTCGAACTCGATCGACTTTCCCGCAATCTTGTCCAGATCGCCACGCAGAGCCGGATCGGCGGCCAGATGGCTTGCAAGTGGCGGGGTTGCCGACAATATATCCAGGTACCGGTGCGGCGCCACCTGATCGAATGCAAACGGATGCCGGCCCGCCAGCAGGAAATACAGCACCCGCCCGAGCGAATACAAATCACCAAGGACACTTGGCTGATCGCCGCGTAACTGCTCCGGGCTCGTCCAGGCAGGGGTCAAGGCAAGGGTCAGCGTCGCCGCCGGCGAAGCGGCCTCCGGATCGATCAGCCGGGCAATGCCGAAATCCACAAGCTTCGCTGAACTCTCCGGCGTCACCAGAATGTTTGCCGGCTTGATATCGCCGTGGACAATCAGGTTTCGATGGGCGAACGACAGCGCCCGGCACACTTCTAAAAATACGTTCAGCTTCTGCGCAAGCGTTGGTTTTGTCTCCGAGCACCACCTGTCGAGCGGCGTGCCGTCGACGTACTCGGTGACAAGAAACGGCAAGCCCTCGCCGGTTACCCCGCCGTCGATCAGGCGCGTGATATTGGGGTGCGTCAGCCGGGCCAGGATCTGCCGCTCCATCCGGAACCGGCGCAGCGAATAATCGCTCAGCGCGGCCACCCGCATGATCTTTAGCGCTACCTTCATCTGGTAGCCGTCCACCTCGCGATAAGCCAGGTATACGGCACCCATGCCGCCTTCGCCCAGCATGTTTTCGAGGTGATACTGCCCGATCCAGCTCCCGGTGCGTCCCGAGCCGGGGTGCGGAATCATCGGTACGGTGGCATCGGCCGTCGTGCCGTCCGCAAAAACTACCAGCGACTCGAGTTCCTGACGTAGTTCGGAATCGTTCCCACAGCGTGTTGCGAGAATTCGGGGTCGCTCGCCCGGCGGATACTCCATCACTTCGGCGAGCAGCGACTTCACTTGCTGCCAGCGTTCCGGAGTCATGACGATTCAGACGGATTGTGCGGCAATGCGTTACCTGCGGACGACCGTGTAATTTCGCGAGCCAGCCAGGCTTTAGCGGCCACCCATTCGCGCTTCACCGTGGATGGCGAAATGTTCAGCGCCTCGGCCGTCTCTTCGATCGTCAGGCCGCCGAAAAATCGCATTTCTACCAGCTTTGCCTGGTTTTCGTCGAGCTTCGCCAGGCTGTTTAGGGCATCGTCCAGCGCCACAACGTCCCAATCCCGTCCGCCCGGCAGCGCCATTCCCTCATCGAGTGAGAGCGACAATACGCCCGAGCCGCGTTTGGCCGCATTCCGGCCACGGGCATGATCGACCAGGATGCGCCGCAGCGTTTGTGCCGCGATCCCAAAAAAATGCGCGCGGTTCTGCCAGTGGACATCGCGCTGGTTCACCAGCCGCACAAATGCTTCGTTCACCAGTGCGGTGCCCTGCAGTGTGTGATTCGATCGCTCCCGTCGCAGATAAGACGAGGCCAGTAACCGGAGCTCGTCATACACCAACGGCATCAATCGATCGAGAGCTTCGCGATTGCCGTTAGTCCACTCCTTCAGAAGCAGAGTAACTTCAGGGGCGGCCATTCGAAAGTAATATACCAGTCGTCTTTCCCAAAGCCTATATGGTTCCGGCAATTATAGGAAGGGGGAACCTCCCAGAAAAAGACAAAATGACAGCCCGAATCCGAGCCATCGAATACTACCTCCCGGAAACCGTTTCCTCCGCGGACGATTTAGCCGCCGAGTTCCCGGACTGGGGGGCCAATAAGATCGCCAGGAGTACCGGAATCGAGGAACGTCATATCGCTGCGCCGGAGGAATGCGCTTCCGATCTGGCCGCTGCCGCAGCCCGGAAGTTGTTCGATTCCGGAGCCGCAAAGGCGTCCGAGATCGACTTCGTTCTTTTCTGCACTCAGAGCCCCGATTACCTGGTCCCCACCACCGCCTGTCTTTTGCAGGACAGCCTTGAGATTCCAAACTCCGCCGGCGCGCTCGATTACAATCTCGGCCATTCCGGTTATGTCTACGGATTGTCGCTGGCCAAGGGCCTGATTGAAACCGGCCAGGCATCGCGCCTGCTGCTTCTCACCGGCGAGACGTACTCGAAATACATCCATCCCGAGGACCGCAGCGTCCGGACCATCTTTGGCGATGCCGGTTCGGCCACCCTCATCACCGCGAACGATGAGGATGAATCCGCAATCGGCCCCTTTGTCTTCGGTACCGACGGAAACGGCGCACCGTATCTGATGGTCGCCACCGGAGCAGCCCGCGAGGCGCGTACGGAAGCTTCCCGTGTTGCTGTAACTGACGATGCCGGAAATACCCGCAGCCGCGACAACCTCGTCATGGACGGCTCCGAGGTCTTCGCGTTTACCATCGGCACTGTGCCAAAAACCGTGGCTGCGCTGCTCGAAAAATCCGGAAAGTCGATCGATGAGATCGACTTGTTCGTCTTTCACCAGGCAAACGCCTTTATCCTGGAACACCTACGAAAGAAGAGCAAGATCCCCGCCGAGAAGTTCTGGGTGGCGCTTCGCCATTGTGGCAACACCGTCTCGAACAGCATTCCGATCGCGCTTCGCGAAGCACAATCGGCCGGGCGGCTTTCATCCGGAATGACGGTGATGGTGGTCGGCTACGGCGCGGGATTATCCTGGGCCGCGACTCTCCTGCGCTGGCCGTAATCTTAGTTGGGCGAAAGATCAGAAATCGGCAAAAACTCTACGTGAGTCGCGTATCGGGATGAGGCGACAAGTGCCTGCCCATCTACGCCGTAGATTTGCCGCATTCCGCTGTCACCCTGCGCTTGATGAACGGGAACCCATGAGTCGCCGCCGGCATTAAGGCGTAGAGTACTCCAGGTCTCTCGACCTCGCGCGCTTGCATACAGTACGCCGTCAGCAGAAATCCCGAACCCGGTAATGAGCGTTTGATCTGCCGGCAAGGCGAGATCCGTGATCCGATTGACCGCTCCTTCTTTTGATACAGAAATCAGCTGCTTCTGAGCGGCGGAGTACCAGAGGACCGTGCTGTCTTTCAGTACGGCAAACACGTTCATCCGCGATGCCATGGCGACGGCATCCTCCTTCCCGGCCTGCGGAACGATTGACCGTAGCAGCTTCCCGGAGCGATCGAACTGACGGAACAGTCCGAGGTCTGCGGGAGGGGACTCTTTCGAGGTAACGTGCACTGCCCCCGCTGTCCAGATGCTTCCGTCAGCCGCCAGTGCCAAAGCCGACACCTGATAGGGCGATGTGCGTACGATTTGGGTTTGGCTTGTAGCTCCGTCTATCCACGCGATGAAACCGGCCGACCGTCCTGCGTGGTCGGTAGCAGATCCACAGAGAGCTATCGTGCCATCGTCACTCCGGGTCCAATTGCGAAGACTGATGTAGGTTGCGTCCGGAATCGCAAAGGGAATCGTCGATGTTCTGCGGCCGCTTTTGTCGTAGAGACGAAACTCTATGGCCGAACTGGCGGATGACTCCACGCCGATGAGAGAACCCGCTTCCCATTTGGGCGTCGGCTTTCCACCAAGCGGTTCCTCAAGTGGCACGGCTAGCCCCTGAACTTGAGCAATCAGGAGCGGAGCGGCTGCCATCGCTAATGCTGAAAGGCAGATAACTTGCCGGTTACAATACTTCGACCACATTTGGGACCACATTAGGAACTCCCCTATATCATCCTGTGTCTCGTCATTCTGTTGAAAGAATGGGCGTAAGATCTGACGCTCCGATCGTGAAAGGTGTGGAATCGAACCGACAACGGAAAGGAAAGATGCCGCTACGCTTCGGCCGGCACGGATTCCGCTGCGTCCGCCGGAGGCTGCCGCAGCGG
>CAYTVP010000062.1:0-6924 GCA_964441675.1 uncultured Solibacteraceae bacterium
AAGCCCGGAGGGCGCAACGAGACCTGAAGACGGCAGCTTCCTTGAGGGATGCCGTTCGAATCGATCTGGAAGCCGCCCGTGAACAGGTAACAGTACTGGTTGCGCAGTTCGAAGAGGGAAAAATCAGCCTCAGGCAGGTGGAAGAAGCTCGCTTGAGCGAGAATGATAAGTGGATAGCGTACTTAGATGCGCAAACTCGCCTGGAGCGGCTGAATCTGGCGCTGTTGAAAGAAACTGGCGAGCTCCTGGCTGCTTTCACTCAGTGAGACAACTGTAAAGTTGTGTTCAAGAAGACTTAGATACCGGCCGATTTGTAACGTTGTTGCGTATCGTTTCACGGCTATTATCCAGGTATCATCATAAAGACCCGTTAACCTCGAGGCTTTCTCCCATGCATTTTGTCAAGCTTGTTGCCCTGTTTGCTTTCATCTTGGTCGGTGCCGCCTGCAGCCGCGATCCAAAGGTCCTTCGCCAGAAGTACCTGGATAGTGGCAATCGCTATTTCAACAACGGCAAGTACAAAGAAGCCTCGATTATGTATCGCCGGTCGCTTAAGGAAGATATGCGCTTCGGTGAAGCATATTACCGGCTGGGATTGGCGGATCTGAAGACAGGCAAGATCACTGAGGCGCTCCGGGCCTTTCAGCGAGCGGTGGAGTTACAGCCGGAGAACACCGACGCCCAGGCGAAGGTAGCCGAGATCTTTATGATGGCCTACTCGCAGGATGCGAAGAAGCCTCAGCAATTCCTAAATGAAGTAGAAGAGATGACAGGCAAGATCCTTGCGCTGGACCCGAAGTCCTACGACGGGCTGCGCCTGCGCGCGTACCTTCATCTGGCTCGCAAGGACTTGAAGGCCGGCATAGCCGATCTCGAAGCTGCGAATAGCATTAAGCCGGATCAGACCGATCTGCAGTTCACGCTGGCACAAGCCTACCTGGCGAACAAGCAGACTCAGCTGGCGGAAAAGGTCGCAAGAGAGGGTTTGGAAAAACAAAAGAGTTACGGCCCATTCTATGACCTGCTGTTTGTTCAATACGAAAGCTCGGGCCGCAAGGCTGAGGCCGAAGAGATTCTGAAATTGAAGTCCTCGAATAACCCGAAGAATGTCCGGTTCATCGTAGACCTCGCGGCTTACTACTGGACGCGCAATAACCGTCCGGCCTCGGAAGCGCAGCTTCAGCGGATTCTTGCCAACGGCACTGATTTTCCGAACGGCCGGGGCGTAGTCGGCGACTTTTACTACCGTGTCAATGACTACGAGCGGGCGCTGGCTGAATACAGAAAAGGTGCTTCGGATTCACCGAAGGAAAAGGCGACGTACCAGAAACGTATGGTTCCGGTGCTGCTGGCCCAGGGGAAAACTTCAGAGGCCGATGCGATGGTGAAGGAGCTTCTCAAGGAGAATCCGAAGGACGATACGGCGCTTGCCATGAATTCGGCGATGGCGCTGCGTACCGGATCGAAGGAGCAAATCCAGCAGGCCGTGAACGATCTGCAATCCGTGGTAAGCCGGAACCAGCAGAATCACTTTCTTCGCTTCGATTACGCACGTGCGCTGCTGGCCAAGGGCGATATCGACCAGGCAAAGGTTCAGCTGCAGGAAGCGATCAAGCTCCGGCCGGACTTCGTTCGTGCCCGGCTGGCGCTGGCACAGATCTTTCTCAGCCGTGGCGAGTTTTCCAGTGCCGTGCAAGTGGCCGACCAGATCCTGCAGTACGATCCTCGCAATACGGCAGCCAAGCTGATCCGGTCCGGCGGAATGGTGGGAATGAAGGATTACGTTCATGCACGGCAGGAACTGAACGCCCTGCTGGAACAGAACCCATCGCTCACCGATGCCCAATTTCAGCTCGGCATGGTGAATCTGAATGAAGGCAAGCTGAAAGAGGCGGAAACAGAATTCCGCAAACTATACACCACGACCCCGAAAGATCCGCGCGGGTTGGCCGGCACGATCGAGACGATGCTGGCCCAGGGCAAGGCGGCCGACGCCATGAAGCTGTTGGAGGCGGAAATCCGGAAGGCTCCGGACCGTATCGATTTGAGGCGCGCCTATGCCAACGCCGCAGTCCGGTCCGGAAATCTGGACGTGGGACTGAAAGAAATGCAGACGCTGCTCGAAAAAAACCCGAATGATGTGCCACTGATGCTGCGCATGGGTGATGTGCTGACGAGAAAAGGCGACATGCAGGGAGCCATCAAGATTGTCGAGCGGGCTCAATCGCTTGCACCCAACAATGCCACCCCTGCGCTGACGCTGGGGATGATGTGGGACCAGGTCGGCGAAGGCAGCAAATCCAGAGGGCTCTACCAGAAGGTTCTGTCCGTCGAGCCGGACAATCCGATGGCGCTGAACAATCTGGCGTATTTGATGGCGGAAGAAGGTACGAATCTGGATGAAGCGCTGACGATGGCGCAGAAAGCCAAGCAAAAGCTGCCGACCAATCCGGAAGTCTCCGACACGCTCGGATGGATCTATATCAAGAAGAACCTGTCCGACAACGCCATCTCGATCTTCCGTGACCTGGTATCGAAGCACCCCGGCCGGTCGACGTTCTACTATCACCTGGCTATGGCGTACTACCAGAAGGGCGACAAGGTGGAAGCGAAGAAACAGCTACAGACCGCCCTCACCAAGAGCCCGGCCAAACAAGAGGAAGAAAAGATTCGGGAGCTGATTGCGAAGTGCGGTTAATAGGGCCGTTGCTAACGGCCCTCATGCCGCTCAACGCGGCAGATGTATTAGTTGATCGCCAGGTGCCCCTGGGAAGCGGGACCATTCGGCTGGAAGAGGTCCACTCCGGCGATTTCATCAGCGTTGCCATCAGCGCCCCGGAGCCTGCCAAACTACCAGCGGCTGGCGTACGGCTTCGTATCGATACCGCCGGCACCAAGCGTCTTCACCCCGGTGACGGCGATTTCTATCTTCGGATGCGGGCCGGTAGTTCTCCCCCGGTGATAGAGATCGAGGGAGCGGCAAAGGCCAGCGCACGGATTCGTGTCGCGCGGCTCGATCAAGCCACGGAGGTCGAGCCCAATAACCGGTGGGAAGATGCTAATCCAATTGAGTTGGGCACAACCATTCGCGCCTCCGCCGATGACGCTTCCTATATTCCTGTTGAGGGCGCGCAGCCCGATCTCGAAGCCGGTGTCGACTGGTTTCGATTCGAGTTTCAGGCTGATCAGTCGAAGTTGGTCTTCTTCGAGGCCGGTATTCCCGATCGGGACAATATTCCGGTTGATGTATCGGTCTGGCGGGTGGTAAACGGCAAAGCGGTCGCCTTTACGGAGGGCGAAGATCCGGTCACTCTGCCGCATGAAGTTCAGGCGCTTCCCGGCAATAAGTTCACTACGAGAGTTCTGAAAGAACCGGGAACCTACTATGTGCGGGTGGATGCCCGCCATCCGGCGTACTCCTTGTCGACACGCACTTACAATGCACCGCCATACGCGGACCCCCGCGAGGCCGTCCGGGCGGGAATCGATTACCTCCTGGGCGCAGGCGACTCCTGGCACGCCAATACTCCGCGGCGCGGCGGGATCTGGGATCGTGTCGCGAATGTGCATCAGGAAACGTCGCTCTGCGTAGCCTGCCATCCGACGCACTTCACAATGCGCGCGGCGCTCTATGCCAAGCGAAACGGATATCCGATTCACCAGCGCGACCAGCTTCAGTTTCTCGCGGAGCGCTTCTATAACAACCCTCGCCCGCTGTATGGGTTCGAGAGCGACGGCGCAGTCTGGTCCCGCGTAATTTCCGCGCCCGCGAATGTGCTCGGGCGAATGTCGCATCTTCTCGATGTCTATGAGCGCGAAGTTTCAGGCGAGCGGCGGGCAAGTTTCCATGAAGGCGTCGCGAAGTACTTGCGCCTCTACTATCAGGGGCGGACAAAGCTGCCCCCCGATGAAACCAATGGCAACCAGCCGCTTGTCAGCGCGTACGAAGTGGCTTGGCTGGCGTGGGAGGTAACGCGCGACCCGGAAATAGCTGCATTGGTCGAACAGGATACCGGCATCCAAAACCTGATCGATCTTTGCTACCAGACGCAGGCTCTGGCGGCGATCGACCGTGCAAAGTACGCGGATAAGATTCAGGCAAATGCGGCGCGGATTCTGGAGTTGCAGCGGCCCTCCGGGCAATGGTCAATGAAATTCGAGCCCGAGGAGAAGGAAGTGGAGTTTCAGACCGGCCACTCGTTATGGGCGCTGCACGATGCCGGCATTCCCGCCGATCATCCGCAGGTCGCAAAAGGCCTCCAGTATCTTCTATCCCGCCAGCAGTCATTTGGCGGCTGGCTTGACCCGCTCCAGAGCTTCGAAAATTTCCGGACACCCTTCCGTGAGACGCAAATGGCGGTACTCGCCCTTAGCGCCTACTTCCCTGGCGAGGACCGGTCGAAAGGCTGGAACGATTCCACCTGGCAGCAGGTGCCGGCGGCGATCGACCGGCTGCTCGAATCGCCCGATGCTCTGACACGCGCCGAAGCGCTGGAAATACTGGCGCGAACGGCACCGGCTGATGCTCTAGGCAAGGCAGTTGCGATGCTGGGCGACGATTCGAAGCTGGTGCAGCGCGCGGCGGCATACGCAGTCCGCCAGATTTATGTCCGGCACTCCGTACCACCGGACGAATTACGAACAGCCCTTGCATCGCCATCGGAGCGTACACGCTGGGGGGCGGCCCGCGTTTTTGCCACGCACTTCCAGGCGTTGGCGGCCAAGCCGGAATTCGCCGCGCCGCTGATTCGCCTGACAGGCGACCGCTCCCCCGCGGTCCAGATGCAGGCGCTGAAGGGGCTTTGGCAGTATTGGTTCTGGACTCCCTCGGATGAAATCAAATCCGAGATCGAGGACGCCTTTCTGAAAGGGCTGAAACGGCGGCAGCACCCCTGGGTTGAATCGAATCGGCGAGCGGCAATCTATAACGTCGCCGATGAGAACATTCGGTACCTCTACAACAACTGGGTCCCCGCGCTTGCGCGTAAAGAAGATCAGGATCGCGTCATCGAAGGCCGTCTCGCGGTGGAGCGCCGGCAGGCGGACAAATTCGCGAGATTCCTCGAAACGGCAAAGGCCCCGGCACGCAAACGTCTGCTCCATGCGCTGACCGAGTTTCCGCTGCGCCGGCCCGACGTCTACAGTCCGGCTGGCGCCAAGCAGACGATACCTTCTTCCGGTGACCTTCCTGTCTACAGCCGTATCGGCAACGATATCGAACAGGTGGTCTTCTTTGGCGATAGCGCTAAGCGGATGGGAGCTGCAATTGAACCGCTGACACGCTCCGCCGATCCGGAATTGAAGCGGTTGGCGCGGAATGCGGCGTTGATGGTTCGCGAGGCCAACTTCGCCGGTCCGAACCGTCTGGCTGGCGAGGCGGGCGGGCAAGTCCCAACGCTTCGAGCCATGGTGGAACCGAAGCGCAAAGTACCGGCGGCCGGGACGTCTACGCAGCAATCTTCGCCCGCACGATATGGCAAACCCGATGACTCCTATTTCCGTGGATACGTTCAGCCGATTCTGGAAGCAAGAGGCTCCGACGGTTCGGCATGTGTACATTGCCATGCCAGTCATACGATCTTCGATGGAACACTGGCCGGCGCAAAGCGGGTGATTGATCTCAACGATCCGGAGAACAGCTTAATCCTTCGAAAGCCAACATCATCGGCGGAAATCGAAGGCACGCTCGAAGCTCAATCGGGCGGCAGCAATTTTCGCATGGTGGAGGAGTGCGATGGGAGAAGAACAGTCCCGAGTACAACGTAATCCTGAACTGGATCAAAGGCGCAACACCTTAGCCGATCTCGCGCGGTCTCCTTCGTTTCCGTTCGTTGCGCCAATGGCGCTGTTCCTCATTCTGCTGGCGGTGCAGGACTATCTGAAACCGCTCGGCTGGTGGGAATTCCCGCTTCGCGTTTTGATTCTCGCGGGCGTGCTGTGGTTGTTCAGCCGTAGCGTCATTGACTTTCGGGTTTGTAAACTGGCCGGCTCCATCGCGCTCGGCCTCGCCGTGTTTCTGATCTGGATCGCACCCGACGTGCTGATTCCGGGTTATCGCCAGCACTGGCTTTTCAGCAATGCTTTGTTGGGGCGCGTTGCTACGGCCATTCCGGCGGGTCTCGAATCCGATCCCATCGTGCTCGTCTTTCGGACCATCCGGGCTGCGATTTTAGTGCAGATCATCGAGGAGCTCTTCTGGCGCGGCTGGCTGATGCGCTGGCTGATCCGCAGCGATTTCCGGGCGGTTCCGTTGGGTACCTACGAGACCCGGGCATTCTGGATTGTCGCCGTGCTTTTTGCACTCGAACACGGGCCCTACTGGGAAGTCGGGTTGGTAGCAGGAATTCTATACAACTGGTGGATGGTCCGGACGAAATCGCTGGGAGACTTGATTCTTGCGCACGGTGTCACCAACCTCGCACTCAGTCTTTACGTGATCGTGTCGAAGCAATGGCAGTATTGGATGTAATGACCATTGAAGAGGCCGGGGCCGCGCTTCGTACTAAGCAGGTATCTTCCGTCGAGTTGACGACGGAGTGCCTGAAGCAGGCAGAGCGGTATGACAACCAAATCAACGCGTTCGTGACGATGACCCGTCAATCGGCATTGACCGAAGCCGCGCGTCGCGACAAGGAACTGCGAGACGGAACGGATCGCGGGCCATTGCACGGTATACCGATCGCACTGAAGGACCTGTTCGACACCGCCGGTGTCCGCACTACGTACGGCTCCAAAATTTTCGCCGACCATATCCCGGGCGAGGATGCCGATGTGGTGCGCGATTTGAAGGAAGGTGGTGCGGTTTTTCTGGGAAAGCTCGGGCTGCACGAGTTTGCCTATGGGATTACGTCCACCAATCCACATTTTGGACCGGTGCGCAATCCCTGGAATCTGGCCTATGTTCCCGGGGGATCATCCGGCGGC
>CAYTVP010000062.1:6934-15296 GCA_964441675.1 uncultured Solibacteraceae bacterium
CTTCAATCCGCACACGCCGCAAAATGCCGCCGGAATGCGGATTGAAGCCGACTTACGGGCTGCTTTCGACAGGCGGGTGCCGTCCCCTTTCCGAGTCGCTTGACCATATGGGACCGCTGGCGCGAACGGTTCGGGATCTCGCATCGTCGATGGCAGCGCTGACGAAGCGGCCCTGGGAATTGCCGTCGGGAGGCAGCCTGAAGGGGTTGAAAGTCGGTTTTCCGACGAATTTCTTTTTCGATCATGCGTTGCCGCCCGTAGCAGCGGGGGTCCGTAAGGTCGCATCCACAATCGAGGCTGCCGGCGGCGAAGTGGTGGACGTCAGCGTGGACGCGGCGGAAGATCTGGTGGAGTTAGCACTGGCAATTATCCT
Source organism: uncultured Solibacteraceae bacterium (assembly GCA_964441675.1). Classification (GTDB taxonomy): domain Bacteria; phylum Acidobacteriota; class Terriglobia; order Bryobacterales; family Bryobacteraceae; genus JAPKYZ01. The sequence goes on from CAYTVP010000062.1 coordinate 7,308, forward strand.
GCCGGAGGCCTCCGATACTATCGTCGGTCTTTGGCCCAAACGGGCCGATTTCGGGGAAGACGTCCGCGCACGCTTTGAGCAAGGGTTCGCACAGGATCCCAAGATCTATCTGCGGGCACAGCGGGGCCGGGTCGCGGCGGCAAGACGATTTCTGAAAGTCTTTGAACAATGCGATGTCCTGCTGACGCCCGCGAGTCCTACACCGGCCCCCCGGATTGGCGACAACATCCTTAAATTGAATGGCACGGATACCGATTTGCGCCTTGCAGTGACGCGTCTGGTGCGCCCCATCAACGTGCTGGGCAATCCTACGCTTTCGATGCCGAGCGGCTTGTCCGGCGGATTGCCGATCGGCGTGCAATTTATCGGCCGGCATGGTGAGGATGCCGCGCTCTTGCGGCTGGGCGCTGCCATCGAAGATCGTATGGCGCCTATAATTCCCCCATGGGATGGACTCGTCGGGAACTGATGCAAGCGGCGGCTGCAGCCGCGGGCGCGCCGCGTGCGATTGCGGCTAATAGCAAAATCCAAGTTGGCATCATCGGGTGCGGAGCACGATCGCATGAGCTGATGCGTGCTCTGATGGAGCATCCAACCGCGCAGATCACGAAGGTCTGCGACGCATACCAGGGCCGGGTGACGCGGGCCATCGAACGAACGAAAGCGTCGCCGGCCAAGGACTGGCGCGAGATCCTCAGCGACAAGTCCGTCGATGCCGTAGTGATTGCATCGCCGGACCATTGGCACAAGACACATGTCGTCGAGGCGCTCCGCGCCGGTAAAGACGTCTATTGCGAAAAGCCGATGACATACACAGCCGATGAAGGCCTGGAGATCATCCGCGCAGCAAAAGAATCCAGACGGATCGTCCAAGTAGGCAGCCAGGGTGTTTCGAGTCAAGTGCAACGGAAGGCGCGCGAATGGGTGAATGCGGGACGCCTCGGCCGCGTAACGATGATCCGCGCGGCGTATAACCGAAACACTGCGTCCGGGGCGTGGATTTATCCCATTCCCCCGGATGCGTCGCCATCCACTGTCAATTGGGACGCTTTCGAGGGACCAGCGAAGAAGCATCCGTTCTCTCTCGAACGGTTTTTTCGCTGGCGATGCTACACGGATTATTCCGGCGGCATCGCCACCGACCTGTTCGTGCATTTGTGCACAACAATTCACTATGTGATGGACGCGAAGATGCCGTCGCGCGTAGTGGCCATGGGTGAGCTGTATCGTTGGAAGGAATCCCGCGATGTTCCGGATACGCTGAATGCGATCCTCGAGTATCCGGAAGGGTTCACAGTCAATCTGAGCTCGACGTTCAACAATCAGAGCAGCTCCGAATCCAACTTCACGTTTCTTGGGACCGAAGGTACCGTTTCGATCGGGTTCAATGACCTGCGCTTTGAGCCGGAACACGCCGTCGAGGATAACCGTTGGATTGTGGAAAGTTGGCCGTCAAACCTCGAGGCTGCCTATTATCGCGATCCCAAAGTCCGCCAGACCGAATTGGTCTCCACCCGACAGCCTTCGTTGGCGCCAGGCGTCGAGCGATATGATCAATCGGGCCTCGACTCTACCTACACTCACTTCGGCAACTGGCTCGAATCCATCCAATCCCGGAAGCCGTTCTGGGAGGACGCGCTTGCGGGACACCGTGCCGCAGCGTGCGCGCATATGGTGAATAAATCCGTGAAGACGAAGACCTCGGTGGAATGGGATTTCGCAGCGGAGAATATCAGGCGCGCGTAGGATGCCCGGAATTTTTAGAGCTTTTTGAGGTTCAACGCGGCAGCGGCGGCAGTAGAATAGCCACACGTGTCAGTTGCTCGGTGGGTCTTCACAGGGCTTTTGTGTCTGCCGCTGACGGCGGTGGCGCAGCAGGGGTTCGTCGGCAGCGCTACTTGCCAGCCGTGCCATCCCGATGTGTGGGCCGGCTTCTTCCGGAATGCGCACTACAAGAGCGTTGCCTCCGGAAAAGAGCCGCTTGAAAAAACAGGTTGTGAAGGTTGTCACGGACCGGGCCAGAAACATATCGAGGCTCGCGGCGGCAAGGACACGATCGTCGCATTCTCGCTTTTGAATGCGAAGTCTACGATCAACGCGTGCCTCGCCTGCCACGAGAAACAAGTTCCCCGCTCGAATATTCGCCGGTCCCCGCATTCCCTCGGTGACATTGGCTGCGCGAATTGCCATTCCATCCACAAGGCATCTACGCCAAAACGGCTTCTCGCCAAATCTCAGCCGGATCTTTGCTATAGCTGCCATACCAACATCCGCGCGCAGTTTTCGATGCCGTTCAAACACAGGGTGAACGAAGGGTTCATGCAGTGCACGGATTGTCACAATCCGCACGGAACCTTCGCTCCCACATGGCGCATGGCGGCGCGCCCTAAGCTTGTGGACCAGTCGCTCATTAACGAAGAGGCTTGCCTGAAATGCCATCCGGGAATGCGCGGGCCATTTGCGTTTGAACATGCGGCGGTCCGCGTGGATGGCTGCGAAGCATGCCACGTTCCCCATGGATCCGCCAACGCCCGGCTTTTGAAGCGGCCTTTTACTTTTACTCTATGTCTCGAATGCCATAACGGCGTCGGGACTTTCGGACGGGATGCAGACGGCATTCCAACTAATTCGCCCGCGCACAACATGAGCGATCCGCGCTATCAGAATTGCACGACATGCCATGTGCGGATACATGGGTCGAATTCCGACGCAAGGTTTCTCCGATGAAGCCGGCCGCTGCTTTCGTATGTCTCGGCGCCGCGCTGGCACAACAGCCGGTAGCTCCGACACGGGAGACGGTGGGTACGGCGCGCGGGCAGAATTGGGAGGGTTACAACATACGGCAGTCGTTCGAAGTGGGTGTACGCTTTCTCGATGTCGATGGAAATCGGGACCGATATCGAAGCGATGTGAACTATCGCAACGGCCTGCGCCTTCTCAGCTCGCGCATGGAGATCCATTCGCGCGAGGGACAGGGCCGGTTCTTCGATGAGCTTGTCTGGACTACACTCGGGCTCGGCAACGATCCTTACCAGAATGTCGGATTGCGCATTGAGAAGAACTCTCTATATCGATATGAGTTCAACTGGCGCCTGAACGAGTATTTCAACCCGGCGCTCACTATCTCGAACGGTCAGCACCGGCGCGATACCAGCCGGCGCATACAAGATCATCTGTTTACTCTGTTTCCCTCGTCGAGTTTCCGCATTCTGGGCGGGTATACGCGAAATATACTGGACGGCCCAGCGTTGACTACGGTCAATACGTTTGAGTTTCACAACGGGAGTGAATTTCCGTTGTTCCAAAGCGTCCGCCGCCAACAGAACGAGTACCGCGTCGGCTTTGAAGCAACGGTCGCCGGATTCAAGGTGATCGCGTGGCGCAATTGGGAATACTACAAGGACGACACGGAAGACTCGGCGTCCGGCGCTTCGTCCGCTAATCCGGAAAACCCAACGACGCTCGACAGTTTTTACCGTACGCAGCCCAATCACGGCGCGTCGCCCGGCTGGCGCGTCAACTTGTTTTCGGAAACGATACGCTGGCTGGCATTCAATGGCCGGTTCACATGGGTGAACGGCCGGCGAAACTTTCTCCTTGATGAAAGCGCTTCGGGACTGACGCGGCTGGGATCGCCGCTCAACCGGCAGGTCGTTGTTTCCGGCAATGCGGAGCGTCCCATGCTCGCCGCCAATGCGACATTTACTCTATTTCCTCAGTCGCGAATTTTCCTCACCAACCATACGTCGTTCACGCAACTCCGTATGGTGGGCGATTCCTTCTACCAGCAGTTCGATAACCGCAACTTTTCGTTCAGCTCCGCGGCGGCGGAGTTTCTCGGTTTGCGGACCGGGTCCAATACTACCGACACACATTTCCAGTGGAATCGCTGGATCAGCGTAGTAGGTGGGTATCACTACGCTACGCGGCGCGTGAGGTCGCGGCGCAATGAGATCGACGCCGAGCAAAGTAACCATTTGCACGCAGGTCATGCCGGTGTACGGATTCGCAATGCCGGCGGCTTCAGTTTAAACCTCGACGGCGAACTGGGCCGCGACAACAATCCGTTCTATCCTACGAGTCCGAAAAACTATCACGCGCTGAATGCACGCATCGAATATAAACGTCGAAGTTTCCGGCTGACAGGCCAAGCCCGGTCGAACTATAACTTCAATTACTCCGGCATGTGGTCATTCAATTCGCGCTCCAGGCAGTACACCATCGATGGATCCTGGACGCCGGCCAGTTGGCTCTCGTTCGATGCCGGTTACTCGAAAGTGCATCTCGACTCGCTAACTGGCATTGCCTATTGGCTCGATCAAAGTCTCATCGAGAACGATAGTTCGTGGTACGTCAGCAATCTGCACACCGTCACAGCCGGAATGCACCTTTCGCTAGGAAAGCGCGCGGATCTCTACGCAGCCTGGTCGCGGGTACAGGATCGCGGCGGCCCGGGCCGAGTCGTCACCGTCCCGGCGTTTGCGAATGCCCAAACGTATCCATTCACATTCAATTCGCCGCTGGTACGTTTGTCCATTCCCATCAACCAGAAAGTTCGCTGGAATGCAGGCTATCAATTCTACGGCTATGGCGAGAGTTATTTACCGGTGCAAAACTATCGCGCAAACACCGCCTACACTAGCCTCTTGTGGGCTTTCTGATTTCTTTCACTCCTTTCAGCATCCTGTCGGCAGTCGTGATCCTTGTCACAACCGGGATGCTGGTTCTGCGGCGGCGAGGATCCGATTTGAGCTATCTGCCGCTTCTCTACTGGGCGGTGATGCTCGCCCATTCGCAGTTTTTTCGCTATGGATACTCGCCGGTGGCCGTCGGACTGGGAACGGCATGCGCATTGCTATTGCGCTTCGCAAAGCTTTCGGGCATGGCTCGCCGCGCCGCTCTGCTTGGTGAGGCAGCGGTTCTCCTTTATATGATCTGGCGCTCAATCGGCCTGATTCTGCTCTGGTGATTATCTTTCGAGCGGCAACCCGGACGATTGCAACGCGCGCCATCCGCCATCGAGGGACGTCACATCGGTGTAGCCCATTTTGTTGAGAGCGTCGGCTGCCAGCGCGCTACGGAATCCTCCGCCGCAATAGAGCAACAACGGAGTCTTCTTATCGGGGACCTTCGTTTCGATATCGCGCTCGATGACGCCCTTTGAGATGTGCATCGCACCCTTGACGCGCCCGGCCTGCCACTCGCTGTCCTCGCGGACATCGATCAGGATGGGGCCCTTGCCGGATTTCGCCGACGCCACATACTCGTCAATATTCATTTCCTTCACGCGTGATTTCGCGTCATTCACAATTGCCAGAAAAGCGGGGTTATGAGCCATATGTCAACCTTCTCGAACAATCTTAGCGCCCGCTCCCGCCAGCTTCGCCTCGATGCGCTCGTACCCTCGATCGATGTGATACACGCGGTCGAGAATTGTTTCCCCCTGGGCAGCGAGACCCGCCAGTACCAGCGAGGCGCTGGCGCGCAGATCGCTGGCAATAACCGGAGCGCCGGTAAGAATCGAGGGTCCGGCGACGATCGCCTGGCGGCCTTCGATCCGGATGTTGGCGCCCATGCGTACCAGCTCCGGAACGTGCATGAACCGGTTCTCGAAAATCGTTTCGGTGACGAAAGAGATTCCGCTCGCTTGTGTCATCAGCGCCATGAACTGCGCCTGAAGGTCGGTCGCAAATCCCGGATGTTCCTCCGTCGTGACATCGACAGACGTAAGGGATCCCGGAGCACGAACGCGTAAAGTATCGCCATCGCCCGTGATCTCGATTCCGGCTTGCCGCATCTTTGTGATTAGTGCGCCGAGGTGCTCCGGCTCACAGCCTGTGACTTCGAGATCGCCACGGGTGATCGCGCCCGCAATCAGAAATGTTCCGGCTTCAATACGGTCCGGAATAATCGCGTGCTCTGTTCCATGCAGCCGCCGGACTCCACGCACGCGAATCGTCGGTGTACCGGCCCCTTCAATGTCTGCGCCCATTTTGATCAAGAGGTTGGCCACATCTGCGACTTCCGGTTCGCACGCCGCATTCTCGAGAACAGTTTCCCCTTCGGCCAGACATGCGGCCATCAGCAAATCTTCGGTGCCGGTAACGGTAATCCTGTCGAAATGGACGTGCGCGCCGCGGAGGCCGCGCTCAGCCAGCGCTTCGACGTAGCCGGCCTCCTGAACGATCATGGCTCCCAGGTGCTCAAGTCCGGCCACATGTAGATTAATCGGCCTGGCACCAATAGCGCAGCCGCCCGGCATCGAAACGCGGGCGCGGCCTGCGCGAGCCGCCAGGGGGCCGAGCACCAAGCTCGACGCCCGCATCGTTTTTACGATGTCGTAGGGTGCTTCGGGCCGCTCGATCTTACGGGCATGAATCCGAAGGATTCCATTGCCGTCACGCTCTACTGTGACACCGCAGTACCGCAGTAAATCCTCCATCGTTCGCAGATCGCGAACGTGAGGAACGCGGTGCAGCGTCACCGGCTCGTCCGTCAAAAGGCAGGCGGCCAGCGCAGGCAGTGCGGCGTTCTTCGAGCCGCTTACCGCCACACGGCCGGAAAGCGGGGTTCCTCCAGCGATACGAAATCGGTCCATCTATCGCAGGGCCTCGGCCACCCGCCCCTGCGCTCTCTCCAAGCGATTCATAGCTTCTTCCTTGCTGATGCCGAGACGGCCCATCACGATTGCGATTTTCACTACTCCACCGGACTCGTCTAATAGTTCCTGAGCCCGCCGGTTGCTCACTTCCGCCGCCTGCTCGACGATCCGGCGCGCGCGATTTCGCAACTTCTCATTCTTCGGCTGTACATTCACCATCAGGTTGCCGTAGACATAGCCAAGCCGGATCATCGCTCCGGTCGAAAGCATGTTCAGCACCAGCTTGGTGGCGGTACCCGCTTTGAGGCGTGTGGAGCCGGCAATCACTTCAGGGCCCGGCAACGGTGCAATGGGGATAGCGACATCGCGGGAAAGTCCGGAATCGGGTGTGCAACTGATCCCTATCGTCAGCGCGCCCAGGCGTCGTGCTTCGGCAACCGCGCCCAGGACATATGGTGTCCGGCCGCTTGCAGCAATGCCCACCAGAACATCGCCAGCACGAAACCCGCGTTCGCGCAAATCGCGCGCGCCGGCGTTTTCGTCATCCTCGCTCGCTTCGGTGGCGCGGCTCAATGCAGCCTCGCCGCCGGAGATAATTCCCTGAACCGCGTCCGGAGAAACATTGAACGTTGGAGGGCATTCCGCCGCATCGAGCACCCCGAGCCGTCCGCTGGTCCCGGCGCCGATATAAAACAAGCGGCCACCCGCGCGCATGCGCTCCACAATCGCGTCGACTGCAACGGAGATTGCGCCGATTTGCGCGCCGACGGCTTCGGCAACGCGACGATCCTCCCTGTTGATCGCACGCAGCATCTCTTCCGTCGTCAGCGTGTCGATCTTTTCGGTAGCGGGATTCGATTGCTCCGTGAGCAATCGTTCCAAGCTCACAGAACGCCCGCCTTACGCATCACGGCAGCGGTCGTCTGGTATCCAAGCCGCGCCCCCTCTTCGGGCTTCATATCTTTTAAGCCGCGCCCCATCACTTCGACGCTGACCGCATCGCGATAGCCGATCTCTTTTAATGCGCGGAAGAAACTGGTGAGATCGATGACGCCCTCGCCGGGCATCAGCCGCTCGCCATCGAGAATCTCTTCCGGCGGGAGCTTGGGTGCATCGTTGACATGCACGTGAACGATGGCATCCCGTCCCGCCTTCCGGATGTCAGCGGGCGTGGCCCCGGCGTGATGCCAGTGCCAGGAATCCAAAAGCAATCCGCAGTTCGGACCGCAGTCGCGAGCCAGCTCCAGCATTTCGTCCATGCGCCAGATAAATTCGTGCGGGAAACGTTTGCGCAGGTGTACCGGGCTGACAAATTCCAGCCCAAGCCGGACATGAGAGCCGGCAAGGACCTTGGCGCACGCACCCAGGCGTTTGACGTAGATAGCGCG
>CAYTVP010000063.1:0-5001 GCA_964441675.1 uncultured Solibacteraceae bacterium
GCTCACCTCGATAAATTCGGGAGTCGGCATAGTAGTGCGCTTCCGCGCATTTACGCTGTTCCGCCAAGCCTGATATTCGGCATCGCTGAGCGCAAACGTCCGGAGCAGATTGGTTTTCGAGTTCCCAGCGGTCTTTCCGATCTCGAGAATCTCAGCCGATTTTTCGAACTGGTCGCTTGTAAACTTCTCCAGTGGCACGGTGATCAGAATGTCCGCCTTTTGCATGCTGCGAAGTTCGTTCACCGCAATCACTACACTGACGGATCGGGACAGGGTGACGATGGGAGATCTTAGTTCTTTCGCTTCAAATGGCGCGATCTGCAGGTGTACGGCGATCACGATATCGGCTCCCATTTGGCGCACGATGTCCACTGGCAGATTTTGAAGCAATCCTCCATCGACGTACGCTTTTCCGTCGCGTTCGACGGGAGTGAAGACTCCCGGAATGGCCATTGTGGAGCGGAGCGCTTCGGCCAGCGAGCCGCTCTCGATCACTTCCGATTTTGCAGTCGTTAGCTCCGTAGCGACGCACCGGAAGGGGATCGGTAACTCGTCAAAACTTTTCAAGTCTCCATATGGAAGAGCCGCTTTATCGAACATTAAGCCTATGTTCTCGCCGGAACTGAAGCCGCTTGGCAACGAGAATCCCTCGCGCCAGCCAAACTCGAAGAACATGGGATAGGCCCGCTTGTCCTCTTTGCGGCGAAAAATTAAATCACGGAACGGAGGATCGCGGGAAAGTACCTGGTTCCAGTCAATCGCATTGACAAACTCCTCCAGTTCCGGTCCGGTTTGGCCCGTCGCGTAAAGCCCGCCTACGAGCCCACCCATACTCGTACCCGCAATGAAATCGATCGGGATCCGATTCTTCTCGAGCCACTGCAGAATACCGATATGCGCGAAGCCGAGCGCGCCTCCGCCTTCAAGAGCCAAACCGATTTTCGGGCGGGATTGTTTGGTCTGAGGGGCGGGGGTTTGTGCCATGGAAAGACCCGTCATCACGGTTATCACTGCCATCGCCCAAGGCTGCATCATTTCAGTTCAGTCTCGCATAAAGCCCCTACCGTGCTAACAGTTAGCTCAAGACTACCGGGAACTGCCGTGAAGCCAGTAAACTAGAACAGTCGGGGCGTAGCGCAGCCTGGTAGCGCGTCTGCCTTGGGCGCAGAAGGTCGCGTGTTCGAATCACGCCGCCCCGACCAGTTCCTGGTGAAGAATTGCTTCGACGGCCGGTCGCATGGCTTCGGCCGCTTTTAAATTCAGGAACATAGCCCGCGTGCGCCGCGCCAACACATCTTCCGCTGTGCGCGCCATTTCTTCGCGGATGGCCCAGATCACTTCACCATCGGTATACGGCAGGTCGGGATGGATCCGATTCTCGCCCAGGGCTGCCACCAGCGGCGCGTCTGAGCCATACACAGATAAATGACCAAACCGCTCCGCATGCTGGTGATAGCCGTGAATGTTCAGCGTCCGCGTTACGCAATCCCGCTCCTCCAGGCGCGCGAGCGTCGCCGCCTGGTTGACGCAATCCTCAGCCATATTCCGGTAGGTCGTCCACTTTCCGCCCGTAATCGTCAGCAAGCCCGACTGGTCGAAATGAACCGTGTGATCGCGCGAGAGCGCGGCGGTATTGCCGGGGGCGTCCGATTTCACCAGAGGGCGTATGCCGACAAAGACGCTGAGGATATCGGCGCGCGACGGCGCTTTCGCCAGATACTCGGCTGCGGTGGAGAGAATAAATTCGATCTCCTGTTCCTGCGGCTGGGGTTCGAGCGTAGGTTCGGCGATCGGCGTATCGGTGGTACCGACGAGAGTATGGCCGTGCCAGGGGATGGCGAACATCACTCGCCCGTCGCTGGTATGCGGAACCATGATTGCGGTATCGCCTGCCAGAAAGGAACGATCGAAGACGAGATGAATGCCCTGGCTCGGCGCAATCATCGGCTTTGCGTTCGGATCGGCCATCCGGCGGATTTGATCGGTGAAGGGGCCGGTGGCATTGATCACCACCTGCGCGGCGGGGCGAAAGCTCTCTCCGGTTTCCTCGTCGATGGCCGTCACGCCGCCCACAAATCCTTCCGCATTCTGAAAGACGCCGGTGACGCGTATGTAGTTTGCCAGCGTCGCACCCTGTTCGGCGGCGGTCATGGCCATGTGAATCAACAGCCGCGCGTCATCGAACTGGCCGTCATAGTAAATGACGCCGCCGCGCAAGCCTTCAGTCCTGAGTGCCGGCAGCCGCTTCAGCGTTTCTTCGCGGGAAAGAATTTGTGAGTCCCCAAAGCCATACTTGCCGGCCAGGACGTTGTACAGCTTCAGTCCGAGGCCGTAGAAGGGAGCCTCCCACCAGTCGTAGTTCGGAACGACAAACGCCAAGTCGCGCACCAGGTGCGGAGCATTCTGCCGTAACAGGCCGCGCTCCTTCAGCGCTTCCATCACGAGGGAGATATTGCCTTGTTCGAGATACCGCACGCCGCCATGAACCAGCTTGGTGCTGCGGCTTGACGTACCTTTCCCGAAATCGCTTTGTTCGAGAACCAGGATGTCGTAGCCACGAGACGCTGCATCGATCGCGATTCCAATGCCGGTCGCGCCGCCACCGATGACAACCATGTCCCAGGGCGCGGTCCGGGCTCGGATCCGCTCCAGCATCTCGGCGCGTTTCATTGTTCTATGGTGCCGGTTTCTCCCAGCCCTTTGCGCGTTCCAGAGCATCGCGCCAGCGATCGCGAAGGCCGGCGGCCTCTTTAGGCGCAACTTGTGGATCGAAGCGTTTGTCTACTTGCCACTGCGATGCGATCTCGGAAGTCGATTTCCAGAAGCCAGCCGCCAGCCCCGCCAGGTACGCCGCCCCAAGAGCTGTAGTTTCGGTGATCTTCGGCCGCACGACAGGTGCTTGCAGTACGTCGGCTTGAAACTGAAGCAGCGCATTGTTGCGGGCTGCTCCGCCGTCAACCCGCAGTTCGCTCATTGGCGGGCCGCCATCGGCCTTCATGGCATCGAGTAAGTCCGCTACCTGATAGGCGATCGAATCGAGCGCAGCCCGCGCGATATGCGCCGCTGTTGTGCCGCGCGTGATTCCTGTGATTGTGCCGCGGGCATAGGAATCCCAATGGGGCGCGCCCAATCCCGCAAAAGCAGGAACGAGATAGACGCCTCCGGAATCCGGCACCGATTTGGCGAGCGGCTCGACATCCGCGGAATTGCGGATGACACCCAAGCCGTCGCGCAGCCACTGTACGACGGCGCCGCCAATAAACACGCCTCCTTCGAGCGCATACTCCGTTCGATCCGCAATGGTCCAGGCCACCGTAGTGAGCAGGCGGTTCGTCGACGGGATGGCGTCAGTACCTGTATTTTGCAGCAGGAAACAGCCTGTGCCGTACGTATTTTTTGTGAGCCCCGGCTGCCAGCAGGCCTGTCCGAAGAGCGCTGCCTGCTGATCGCCAGCGATTCCGGCGATGGGAATTCCCTGGAGCCCTGCATGGGCGGCCTCGCCGTAGACTTCGCTGGACGATGCAACCTGCGGCAGGACGCCGCGCGGGACGCCGAACAGGGTCAGTAACTCGTCATCCCAGTCGCGGCGGTGTATGTCGTAGAGCATGGTCCGCGAGGCGTTACTCGAATCCGTGAGGTGCAGCTTACCCTCAGTCAGCTTGTAGATCAGCCAGCTATCGACCGTACCAAACGCAAGATCCTTTCCGGGGTGGCGTTCCAGAATCCAACGCAGCTTTGACGCGGAAAAATACGGATCGGGAATCAGTCCTGTTTTGGCAGTGACCGCGGCAGCGTGCTCCGGACGGAACTGTCCGGCGGTACGCCGATCCTGCCACACGATGGCATTCATTACCGGCTCGCCTGTTTTGCGATCCCAGACAATCGTTGTTTCGCGCTGATTCGTAATACCGATCGCCGCGATGTCCCGCGCCTGCAGCTCGGCACGCGCCAGCGCTTCGATGGCTACGCTGAGTTGAGAAACCCAAATCTCCTGCGGATCGTGTTCGACCCAGCCGGGCTGCGGATAAATCTGCGCAAATTCCTTTTGTGCGACGGACCGGACGCCTCCAGCGTGATCGAAAACGATCGCGCGCGAGCTGGTGGTTCCCTGGTCCAACGCCAGGACAAACGCCATCGTCTAGCTGCGCCTGATCCTGCAGATGTATCCGGAAGTCGGTGTCTCGATCAGCTTCGGGTCGGGGTGCTGCATGCCCGCATCGCAATAGTGGATCATGCCCTGGTAGATATCCATGCCGTGTGGATCAGGGTCGGTGCCCTTCACCAGTTGGATCTTGTCCAAAATAGCTCCGTCTTCGCGGTTCAGCTTCAAGATCAGATAGTCGGTCGAGAATACGCACCAGATGGCTTGCCCATCCAGAGCGAGTCCGTGCGCACGTGGATATGTGATGGGAATCTGATGAAGAACTTTGAAGCTGTCAGGTTCCACCTGTGCAAGAGATTTCCATTTGAAGCAGGTCATCCACAGTGTGCCGTTATCCCAAACCACGCCATGAACTCCGCCACCGTCGGGCATGGGATAACGCCCCAGCGTCTTGCCCGTCTTCGGATCGACTTTAATAATTTCGCCGATAATCCCGCCGCCGTTTTTGTCGGTCGGCTTCTCTGGGCGGAATAGCGACTTGCCGTTGCCCGCCATCCACAGGGCACCGCCACCGTATGCGATCCCGCTGGTGTTGTGCGACTCGGTTTCGAGCTTCTGTAGAACCTTGCCGTTCTTCCAGTCGAGCAGATAAGCGTTGTCACTCTCCTGCTCGGCGATCCAGAGCCCGTCCGATGTTGCTTCCATGGCATTCGGATGGCCTTCCGGCGTCTTCCAAAGCAGTTCCACCTTATACGGTTTGTCCGCGGCCAGAATCGAACTGGCCGCCAGTGCGCCAAGCGCGTGTCTTCGCGTGATCAAAATTTTCCTCCTCGTATCCGGACCATTGATTTGTCAATAGAGGCGATCGTGGGCGTTCCCGCAAGCCCCATGTCCAGCGC
>CAYTVP010000063.1:5011-8855 GCA_964441675.1 uncultured Solibacteraceae bacterium
CAGCGCCAGCTCCGTACGCATCAATTCAATTACCCGCTCCACCCCGCGTTGGCCGAATGCTGTCAATCCGTATAAATACGGGCGCGCGATACAAACGGCGTTCGCGCCCAAAGCCAGTGCCATGAAAACGTCGGTTCCCCTTCGAAAGCCGCCATCAATGAGAACCGCAATCCGCCCGCGGGCCGCTTCCACTACTTCCGGTAACGCCTCAATCGTAGCGCCGACATGGTCCAGTTGGCGGGCGCCGTGATTGGAAACAATCACGCCCTTGGCTCCCGCCTTGATAGCGAGTTCCGTATCTTCCGATGTGAGGACGCCCTTAACCACCACCGGCAGCTTGGTCATCGAACACATTTCCGCGAGGTTGTCCCAGGTGGGTGTCGGGCTACGCCTGGACGGGTAGATGGCCACCCGTTCCGGATTCTTCGCCTGGGGCAGCTTCCCGGCTGCGTCCCGCGGCGGAATACCGGTTTCGCACCAGCTACGGTCGAAGCGATTGCGGATGTTGCGATCGCGATGCGAGACGTACATGATGTCGGTGGTCAGACAGATGCCGGTGCAGCCCTCGTCCTCAAGCGGTTTCACGAAGTTCTTGATCAGCTCCGTGCTTTCGAGAGCACCGCCCGTGTTGAGCTGCCACCATGCCGGACGATCCTTTGCCGGAAGCTTCGTCATCCCTCCATTGGTGATGTGAAGGGTGTTGCTGGCTTTCGCTGCGCGTGCCACCACCATCTCGCCGTCCGCATGGAAGCAATTCTTTCCTCCGGCGGGATCGAACAGAATGGGGAACTCCAGCTTCTGTCCGAAGAGCTCCGTGTTCAGACTCACCTGATGGACATCAACAAGAGCTTTCGGGCGTATGATGATTTTCCGGAACGCCGCGATGTTGTCATGCAACGATGCTTCGTCTTCGGCACCCTGCTCCAGGTAATCCCACGCTACCGGGTCGAGTTTCGCCTTCGCCTTCTCTGCGAAATCCATCACCCGGATGCATTCATACAGAGGGTCGTCATAATAGCCCTTCGGGAGTGTCGGGCGCCGCGTGGAATCCTGGCCCCGGACAAGGGGTGAGGCGGCAAAGAAAGCGGCGAGAGCCTGGAGAGCAGTCCTACGGTCCATCAGAACGTGGATTGTATCGCATCGTCTGCTCCGGTAGGACAATAGAAACCATGGACAGCTCTTTCACGATCGCCGGACGTACCTTTCGATCCCGTCTGATGATTGGCACGGGAAAGTACCGCAGCTTCCCGGAAATGGCCCGATGCCACGAGGCCAGCGGTGCGGAAGTGGTAACGGTGGCGGTTCGCCGGGTAAATCTTGACGACCGTTCGAAGGAGTCGCTGCTCGACTATATCGATCGCACGAAGTACTTCATCCTGCCGAATACCGCGGGATGTTATACGGCCGAGGAGTCGATCCGAACGGCGCGGTTGGCTCGGGAAGCGCTGAATACGGAATGGATCAAGCTGGAAGTAATCGGAGACAAAGAAACACTATTTCCAGACAATGCCGGACTGCTCGAAGCGACAGGGATTCTTGCCAAGGAAGGCTTCATCGTGCTGCCTTACACCACCGACGACCTGATCAACGCGCGGCGGCTGATCGACGCCGGCGCCGCTGCGGTAATGCCGCTAGGCGCTCCAATCGGAAGTGGAATGGGGATTCAGAATGAGGCCAATCTGCGGATTCTTCGTGAAATGATCACCGGCGTCCCCTTGATCGTCGATGCCGGAGTCGGCACAGCGTCCGATGCTTGTGTCGCAATGGAATTGGGTTACGACGGCGTCCTATTGAATACGGCCGTGGCGGAAGCAGAGGATTCCGTCTCCATGGCGCACGCGATGAAACTGGCTGTTGAGTCCGGCCGGCTCGCACATCTGGCGGGCCGTATGCCCCGGCGGTTATACGCCTCGGCTTCGAGCCCCGCTGCCGGGGTCGTACGGTAGCCGCGCACCGGCGGCTGCGGGTGGAACGAAAGCGCCTAGTCGTTCGGCGGACCAGAAAGGTCGCCGCCGCCCACACCGGCGTAGGTTTCTTTTACCTTTGATACCTTGCTGCCGGCAAAGGTCACGAATGTGATCTTTCCGGGCGCCTGCCCGTAGACCCAGTCTTCCGTTTCCATGCCATCCTTCGTCTCACGCGACTTATATCGCGGACGCCCCAATGCCAGCACCACCTGCTCGCGGTCCATTCCCTCGACAGCGCGTTGCGCTTTGATCGCTTCCTGGATCTCGGGGGGCAGACTCTCGACAAAGGATTCCGTAGCCGAGCGCTTTTCGAATTCCAACAACGGAGCCAGCAGTTTCTTCACGTCGGCCACTTCGACTGTCGGATCGAGCGGCTTATCGAACTTGAGTTCAATTGCCGTACCGGCGGAGAAAGTACTGTTTCCGATGGGGCGCGTAGCGCCGCCGGTTCCCATCCCCACCTGAATGCGCTCCCTCCAACTCCGGCCGTTCTTCAAACCACCGTTCAGCTCGAACACGATGTTGTCGTTGTTGATGTGAACGCGTGTAATCTGTACCTGGTCGCCGGGCTTAACGCTGGGTCCGTGTTCGCGCAGCGCGTCGTCCCACTTCTCCTTGTCCTTCTCTCCGGCAGCCGTAAGGCCAAGCGGCTTTTTGGAGCGCGGCAGTACGACTTTGGCGCTGGCAAATTCGGCTGTCAGGCCGCGGATCAGACGGATACGATCCTCGTCCGTCATCTTTTCCGCACCACGCGCGTCCGGGGAAATCACCGCGAAGGATAAAAGGATTACGGGGATACCGAGGCAACGATTCATAACTCCTCTCCCGCTTCGACCTCTCGCAACAGGAACGGACGTTGGACCGCCACCGGCGCCTTCCAGAGGTACCAGCCGGCCAAGGGTAGAACGAACAGCGTCAGAAGACCGCCTTCGAGGCCGTACCCGCCTCCGCTCCAAAGGGGTCCGGCATTCCATTGCATCGTATAGCCCGTCACACTCATTGTAAATCCGCTGACATCGATGCCGAACAACGGGAGCGTCCAATTCCATCCGAAGTGTAATCCGATCGAGAGCCATAGATCGCCGCTTCTGAGAAAGCAAAGGCCGAACAGGGTTCCCCAAAGGAAAGTGTTCACAAGCGCCAGCGGGCTGACGTCCGGATTGCCGGAATGAGCCCACGCGAACAAGACAGCCATCGGCAGGATGGTGGCGAAAGCGCCCCAGCGCCGCAACAACAGCTGGAAGCCGTAGCCGCGGAACAACATTTCCTCGCCCACGGCCCCGAAGAAGAGAACAATGGTGATGAAAAGGAAGCTGGCGATATTACGAGGTTGTTCCGGAGCCGGAACCAGATACGCCGCGCCGGTAAGAAGCGGTAGCCCCGCGCCAATCGCCGCGGCACCGCAGCCGCCGGCGAAACCGAGTAATATGTTGCGCCGTGAGGCGGCGGAAAACCCGAGCCCGATATCGGCCAGATTGCCGCGCTCGTAAATGCGGAGCGTGATGGCGTTTGCCAGAGCCGCGGCCGCGAAGCTGGAAACGACACCCGTGACCAGCGGGCCCGCCCACGGCAGTAACACCGGGCCGAGCAGCATGAGCGTCACAATTTCGATAAACGCGAAGATGAGTACGCGCACGCTTAGGCGCGGCTTGCGAACGGCGCTATCGGGTGGTTTTGACGCGGGCTCCATGCGGCGCTACTTTCACGGGTAGCACGACGGCGCCTTCGTCCGCGATGGCGGCTTCCACTTTTTCCTTGGCCCCGGCTTCTACTAAAAAGAAGACGCAGCCGCCGCCACCCGCGCCGCATACCTTGGCCGCCCGTGCCCCGCGGCGCCGGGTAACGGTTACCAGCCGGTCGATCAACTCGGTCGAGAT
>CAYTVP010000063.1:8865-15126 GCA_964441675.1 uncultured Solibacteraceae bacterium
ACGTGGCTGCCGGCGCTTCCTAAATGTGGCAGGCTCGGTCGAGATTCCGGGCGCGTTGGTTCGCCGGAAGCGCCACTCTTCACTCAGCAGGCGGGCAACTTCGGGCCAATCCGTCTTTTCGAGCGCGCGCCGCATGGCCTGGGCGATGGCTGAGATCCGTTCAAAGTTCCGGTGAACTTTCGGATCCCCGTCGATGTGCGCCTTCATCACTTCCCAATTGTTGATCCCGGAATTTCGCGGCACTCCGGTATAAGCAAGGACAATCCGGCTGTTCAAGTCATCGAGATTGATATCGATCGCCTGGCGCTTCACGCCCGAGATTCCCAATTCGATGGCATTGACGCCGCCGTACATGGCCGGGTAGTAATCCTGCGCTCCGGTAGGCACGCGAATAATTTGCGCCTCAATGTTCTGTGTTACCTCGCGAATCTTCTCGATCGAGTATCCGGTACCGCAAAGCCTGTTCAGCGCGGAGACGGTAGTGATCAACAGCGACGACGAGCCGGAGATTCCCGCGCCCGCGGGAGCTTCCGACATCGTCAGCACGCTGAAGCCGTGCTTGAACGATGCCAGCTGCGGCGCAAAATGCCGGAGGGCCCAGACAACCAGGCCCAGCTTCGGCTTCTGGGCGGAGACGACCGATTCGAGGGACGGGAAGCGTTCCTCTACCTTCAGGTCGGCCGATTCCAGGACGAATTGCTTGTCTTTCCGCGGCTCCAGCCGGCAGTGCGTATAGCGATCGACTGCAAAATTCACCGTCACAGCGCCCGGGTGGTATAGATATAGCGGCCAGATGTCCAGAGTTCCGCCTGCCAGATCCACCCGGCACGCAGAGCGAACGGTGATGTTCATCGCCGACGCGCTACTTTGCCTTGGATTTGGACGGTTTCTCTTCCACGGCCTCTGCCGAGGTGGCGCCGTTCTTCACCGCTGCCTTAGCCTTTGGCTCCGTGGATGCTTTTTTGCGAGTGGCGCGTTTCTTTTCGGCGGGTGGTTGCCGGTCGCTTTTCTTCAGATTCGGCTGGACGATGCTTAGCACAAACTTTTTCTCGCCGTGCTCATCGAACTTGATTGCAATCTGTTCTTCCGTGCACGCGGTGACGGCTCCGAGCCCGAATTTCGGGTGTTCCACCTGCGCGCCGACGGCGAAAGCCGGTTTTGCCATTCTCTCGATTACCTCTAAACGCATCATAGCATTGGAGATAGAATAGTGTCGAGCAAAGGCGTGCAACGCGTCCGCAGCCTGTTGCGTCGAAGGATCGAAACGTTATGCGTCTATTGCTTCTCCTGGTTTCTGTTTCGCTTGCCGCGTTGGGTCAGTCCCGCCTGGACCGCTGGGCCGCCATTCTCGAATCGAAACCCGTTGCTTCGCAGGTTTCGTCTCGTACGGAACTGGCGTCTGCCAAAGGCTTGAATCACCGTGCGGCTGTATCGCTTGAACAGCGCCGGCTTGTCCAAAACCTCGAACAGCGGAAGATCCGTATTCTGGGACAGAGCAATCTCCTCATCAACGCCGTTTACTTTAACGGCGATCGGCGGGAAGCGGACGCGGTCCGCAGCATGCCCGGCGTTGCCCGGGTGGTGAGGATGAAGGCTTATCGCCGAGCCGCCGATGATACGTTCCCGCAGATCTCACAGGCTCCGCAGGCTTGGAGCACGCTCGGAGGGGAAGGCAACGCTGGCGCTGGACGCCGCATTGGCATCTTAGACAGCGGAATCGACCAGGCGCATCCTTCGTTTCAGGATGCTTCGCTCAGCGCTCCGGCAGGATTCCCGCGCGCGAACACAGAGGCCGACCTCGCCTACACGAATTCCAAAGTCATAGTGGCGCGCAGTTACGTGGATATGCTGGTTGCCGGTGACCGGCCGGACATCTCCCGGCCTGACGATACCAGCCCACGAGACCGATTCGGGCACGGCACCGCAGTTGCCTCCATCGCTGCCGGCACGCGCGTAACCGGTCCCGCCGCCACAATCACGGGAATTGCACCGAAAGCATTTCTGGGCAACTACAAAATTTTCGGATCGCCCGGTGTAAATGACGTCACCTTTACGGACGTGATTATCCGCGCGCTGGAAGATGCCGCGGTGGATGGAATGGACGTGGTCACGTTGAGCATTGGCGCTCCCGCATCGTGGGGCGCGCTCGATAACTTTTGTGGTGAGCAGGGCAATCAGCCGTGCGATCCGCAGGCAGACGCGATCAACGCCCTGGTGCGCGACCTGGGCATTGCTGTTGTGGCGCCCGCCGGCAATGCCGCCAATGACGGCTTCAATTTCCCCGCGCTCGGGTCGATCGAAAGCCCCGGCACGGCCCCCGACGTGATCACGGTCGGTGCGATCACGAACGGAAATGTCTACTACCAGTCAGTCATTCCGGAGGGCGGCTCCCGGATCGATGCACTGTTCGGCAACGGTCCATTGGGAGCGGTATCCGGTGTTGGACAATATGTCGGGACTTTAGGCCCGGACGGGCTCGGCTGCCGCCCGCTCGGTACAGATACGTTGCAGGCGCGGATTGCCCTCATCGATCGCGGGGAGTGCACGCTTGAGCAGAAAGTAAACAACGCGCAGCGCTCTGGAGCCGTGGGGGTTGTCCTCATCCAAACGCAGGGAATCGACAGCATCTTCCGTTCGGAGGGCCTGCAATTCACTACGATTCCGTCGGTCATGGTCGGGTATACGGCCGGTGAGAATTTGAAGACGCTGCTCAGCTCGAATGCCGATCTTCGGTTGAGCCTCGATCCTGCCTTTGTTCAGAATCCCGCGCCTACTGACGAGATCGCCATCTTTTCCTCGCAAGGCCCGGCGATGTTTTCGCTCGACACAAATTCTGTCGTCATTAAGCCGGAGTTGACTGCGGTCGGGACCGATATCTATGCCGCAACCCAACGGTACGACCCCAACGGTGGAGAATTTTCTCCCGACGGCTACATCGCCCTTAGCGGAACCAGCTTCGCCGTTCCGATTGCTGCCGGCACTGCGGCCCTGGTGAGGCAAAAGAATCCCGGTTGGACGGCGACGATGTTGAAGAGCGCTCTGGCCAACACCGCCAATCCGGAGGTCGACGATTTCGATTCCAATAACCAGCGCTTTCTGGCAAGAGTAAATTCCACCGGTACCGGCAAGATCGATGCCGGCCAAGCGCTCAATACGGTTGTAACGGCGGACCCGGTAACGATCTCCTTTGGGGTGGTTACACAGACCGCCATCGGGCGTGACCTGCGATTGACAAACGGTACTAACGACAACGTGACACTGACTTTATCGGTCCAACCGCGCGATCAGGACGACAATGCGGAAGTTGTTCTGAGCAACTCGCAGTTTTCTTTGGCGCCGGGACAGACCACACAGCTCAGCGTCCGCCTGGAAGGCACCCGTCCGAATCCAGGAAGCTATGAGGGCGTGATCGCTGTCAACGGAGCCGGGCCGAGCATGCGCATCCCTTACCTATACATGGTCGGAGACGGAGTAGCATACAACGCGTATCCGCTGGGAAATAACTTCCTTACCGCCCCTGGCCGGTCGTTTCGGATCGATAGCAACCCGCTGCTGGTGAAGATTACCGATCGCTTCGGCGTTCCGGTTCGTGGGATCCCCACCCGTTGGACAGCGGTATCCGGCGGCGGCCGGATTGACACCGCGTCCGAAGCCACTGACGATTACGGTGTCACGGCTGCCGGCGTCACACTGGGTCCGGAGATCGGCGAGCAGTCATTCCGGGTAGAAGCTGCCGGGGTGAGTTCCACTGTCTTCGTGCAAACCATTCCCCAGCCGGTGATTCGTTCCGGTGGTATTGTCAACGGCGCCAGCAACCAGCCGGGCCAGGGATTGGCGCCGGGATCGTACATTTCGATTTACGGCACGGGTTTGAGCCCCGTCAGCCAGGCTTTCTATACTCCGTACCTGCCGGTGGCGATCGCCGGAGTCAGTGTCAGCTTCGACGCTCCGGATCGCCGTATCAGTGCGCCCGGCCGTCTCAGCTACGTGAGCGACGGACAGATCAACGTGCAGGTTCCTTGGGAAATGAGCGGGATTACAACGGCACAGATGAAGGTTTCTATCGGCGATCTATCGAGCGCCGTTTTTAATGTTCCCCTGAATCAGCACTCCCCGGGAATCTTCGAGTACCAGGACACTACAAGCGGACGATTACTTTCCGCCGCGCTCGACGAGAGTAATCACGTAATCTCGGGTTCAAATCCAGTGAGTAGGGGCAGCGTCGCACAGTTATATGTCAACGGTCTCGGCCCGGTGTCGAGTACGCCGCCTAGCGGCGAACCCGCGCCGTCGTCACCGCTTGCGACGACCCTTGCCGTACCGGAAGTAGTGATCGGGGGCCGCCCCGCTGCCGTGCAGTTCAGCGGGCTGGCGCCCGGCTATGTGGGTTTGTATCAGGTAAATGTTTTCGTCCCAGCCGATGCGCCGGCGGGAATTCAGCCGATAAGCATTTCGATCGGTGGGGTGACATCGCAAACCTCGGAGATCGCACTTCGCTAGAATCGCTGCCCACTACCCGTGCGCGCGAGAGGACGCGGAACGAGAGGATGACAAATGTTTAGGGTCGCTGCCGCCTTGCTTTTGGCGGCCTTAGAGGTTAGCGCACAGGCAATACCGGGACACTATCTGGTGGAGATGGAGACTCCGCCACTGCTCGCGCGCGCAGCCAGCGCATCGGACAGACAGTCGCGCCGCGGATCCATCGCCGCCGCGCAGCGGGCGGCAGGCCGGCACATACAGGACCTCGGCGCGGAAGTGGTCGCCTCCACCGATACGGTTGTCAATTTGTTGTCAGTTCGAGGGAAAAACCTGAAGGAAGCCGAGCTTCGCAGTGTACCCGGTGTCCGGGCCGTATACCGTGTTTACCGGCGTTTTAAGGCACTCGATCAGGCGCAATCGCTCCATCAAATTCGCGAAGCGTGGGAGATGGCCGGGGGCGAGGAAGCGGCGGGGCGCGGTATGAAAATCGGGATCATCGATACCGGGATTGATTCCACCCATCCCGCATTCCAGGATCCGAACCTGATGCCGCCCGAGGGATACCCCCGATTCCGGCGAACCGCAGATAAGACCGTAACCAATTCCAAGGTAATCGTCGCACGGAGCTATGACGACTATTACGGCGAACCCGGAGAAACATCGGCACGGGATCTCGATGGGCACGGAACGGCGGTTGCCATGGCGGCTGCCGGGGTTTCGCTTCAGGCCAATTATGCCCGCGTATCCGGTATTGCACCGAAAGCGTTTCTGGGAGCATATCGCGTGTTCAATTATGTCGATGAAGGCGCGAGCGATGCCGTGATTCTGCAGGCGATTAACGATGCCATTGCCGACGGCATGGACGTTATCAATCTCAGTCTGGGTTCCAGTCTCTCGGACAACACGATCGACGCTTTGTACTCACGCGTGTTCCAACTGGCCGCGGACGCTGGCGTTATCGTCGTCGTCGCCGCGGGGAACTCCGGTCCGGACGTCACCACTATAAGCAGCCCCGCCTATCTGCCCGAGGCGATTGCGGTGGGCGCGACATGGAACAACCGCATGTTCGACTTTCCCGTGACTATCTCCGGCACCACATTCTCCGGAAGTCCTGGCGATGGCCCGAATGCTGCCAGCGCTATTGGCGGATTGATCTTCGATGCGCGCTCAGTCGATCCGACGGGCGAAGCCTGCCGCCCGCTTGCGACCGGGTCATTGGCGGGGAGAATTGCGCTGATCGACCGGGGGGGTTGCTTTTTTGAGTACAAGATTTTGAACGCTAAGAATGCCGGTGCGTCGGCTGTACTGATCGCCAACAACACGGACTCGGCGCTGATCACGATGAGTACAGGAACAGCGACCCTGCCTGCAATGATGATCCACCGGGCGGATGCCGAAGCGATCCGTACGCTCGTCCGCGAGGATGCCTCGGCGCCGGCCGAAGTCGGATTCAACGGCCGCATCGTTCCGCTTGATACCAATCAGGCCGCCCCATTCTCGTCGCGGGGGCCGGGGGTGAACGGGATGCCAAAGCCGGATATTGCGGCAACCGGCGTGGCTTTATACACGGCAACGCTCGCGACGCATGACCGCAGCGGCTTTGTACTGCAGAACGGCACTAGTTTCTCGGCGCCGATTGTTGCGGGAGCGGCAGCCATCCTGAAGGCACATCGCCCCGGCTTGACAACGGCTCAATACCGGTCGCTTCTGGTGAGTTCGGCATCGGCCGTTCCCCCGGCGACGGGCGGCTGGTTGCTCCCGCTCGAGGTTGGAGCCGGAATA
>CAYTVP010000064.1:0-15091 GCA_964441675.1 uncultured Solibacteraceae bacterium
ATTTGCTGGTAATTCCAAGACTCGCCGAACCAGTTCGCCGTGCGGCGCTATTCGATGGCGGTGCGGCCGTTACGCTTCGGGAAGTCGAAGGCGGGCTGCTTTTAAAATTGCCCGGCACCCGAGATCCGATTGACACGATCGTCGTTTTGGACACCAATCGGTAAAGTTCATCGAACTTTAACGAAACCCATCGGCTTCCGAGGCGTCGAGAGTATTCTTGAGAAAATTTAAGCTAGCGGCGCGGTTATCCGCCCTGCCTCCCTTACACTAGAAGCAGACCCTCTACAGCACGATCCCGGGAACATCGGGATTTGCCTCGCAAGCCTTAGGCGCTGTGGCGTGTTGTCACCTTACGACACGTTGATACCTTTAAAACAACCGGGAGTCGATTAACATAATATAATGAGAAGTTTCGCGACGGGTTTGATTTTTATGATCACTACCGCCGCTGTATGCCAACAGTTGCCCAGCTCGGAGACCTTACCTGCTGGAGGTACGCAAGGTCAGGCTGCAGGCGCACAAGGTCAGGCTGCAGCTCCAACACGGCTAACCCTCGATCAGGCACTTTCTCTTGCCGAAAAAACCAATCCACAGTTGAGGGCAGCCGCTGCGCAAAGAGAAGGAGCGGCAGCGGGAATTACAACGGCACGCCAGTACCCGAATCCCGAATTCAGCTTCATGGCTGGACAACAGCTGGCAAGGCAGATTCTGACGCCTGGTACTCCAGGGCTTCTTCAACACTATAGTGTTTTCCAACCGTTGGAACTCCCCTCGTATCGTGAAGCGCGTATTGCGGAGGCGAATTTTCGCCGGGAGGGGAGCGATTACTTTGTCGCCGAGTCCAGACTGGCGGTTCGGGCGTTGGTGAAACAGGCCTTCTATGAAATATTGCGGCGGCGCGGGGAAGTGGAGATCGCACGGGAGAATTTCAAGCTAATTGAGGAACTACGCCGGCGTATCCAGGTCCAAGTAGATGTTGGCGAGGCGGCGCGCCTTGAGTTGACCCGTGCAGAATCGGAAGTAGCCATCTCGAGGACGGCGGTCCGCAGCGCCGAACTTCGTCTGGTGTCCGCATTCTCGGCTTTGCGTGCTGCCGTGGCGGCACCTCTTCCGCCGGATTTCGATCCCCAAGGGCAGCTGGATTCGCCGCCGGTACTGCCGCCCCTTGACCAGTTGCGGGACGATGTCCTCTCCCGGCATCCGGTGCTGCTGCAGGCGAGCGCGGAAATTCAGCGCGCCAACGCCAGATTGCGAACGGAGAAGGCGCTGCGCTATCCCCAGCCGGCAGTCCGTACAGAATATGAGCATCAGCCGGACTTATACTTCTACCGCTTTGGTATTTCGCTGCCCGTTCCGCTGTGGAACCGGCGGGAAGGACAGATCGGCGAAGCCGAAGCGTCCGTCTCGGAAGCGACTTCGGTGGCCGAGTTTCGCCGCCTGGAATTAACCGCTGCATTGGAGCGCGCCTATGGGCTCTATCAGGTGGCTAATCAGCAGGTGGCGTCCTTTCAAGAAGGAGTGATTCGGGAGGCTACCGCAGCCGTTCAGGCTGCCGAAGCGGCATATCGCTTCGGAGAACGAGGCATTATCGAAGTTCTTGACGCCCAGCGCGTTCTCCGCAGCGTCAACTTGGACTACCTCAACGCACAGTACGACCGTCAGGCGGCGCTCATCGAGTTGGAACGCCTGCGCGCTATTGATCCGGGGATAAACACACCATGACGCATTTGAGACTGACGAATCTTCTGGCGGCCGGCCTTCCACTCCTCTCTGCCTTTTGGCTTGCTGGATGCGGCGGCGCACCGGTCACGGACAAGGTGGAAGCCCGAACCGAGAAGCGCGACCCGCGGGAGGTGTCGGTCAACAAGGAACTGCTGCAACAGATCAAGCTTGGCCAGCCGCATTGGGCGAATGTTGCCGAGCAGCTCGTGGCGTCCGGACGGATTGAAGCGAATGAGTCGCGGATGTCACGGATCAGCGCGCCCGTTGCCGGCCGGATTACCGAGCTGGATGTGGTTGTCGGGCAGTTGGTTAAGCGCGGGCAGCAGATCGCCACGCTATACAGCACCGATCTTTCCGATGCGCAGTTCAACTTCCTTCGGGCGTTTTCGCAGCAGGCGCTGGCCCAACGATCCGTTGCCAGAGCCAAGCAACTGGTGGAAGCCGATGTGATCGGAACCGCGGAACTGCAGCGCCGGGAAGCAGAACTGATGGAAGCGAATGCCGAACTCGCCTCGCTACGGGATCAACTTCGCGTCCTCGGCCTCTCCGAGGAGCAGATCAGCAAAATTCAGAATTCTCGCTCCATCAACTCCCTTACGCCGATCGCCTCGCCAATCGACGGCACGATCGTCGAGCGTCAGGTGACGTTTGGACAGGTTGTACAACCGGCCGATGCTTTGGCCGTTGTAGCGGACTTGTCGAACGTTTGGCTAGTGGCAGATATTCCTGAAACGGCCGCCGGTAACATCACCATTGACCGGCATGTCGAAGCAGAGATTCCTGCCCTGCCCGAGATGAAGATTCGCGGAAAACTGACTTTCGTCAGCGCTGTCGTAAACCCGGAAACACGAACCGTTCGGGTTCGTATGGATCTCGCAAATCCAAAGGGCAGGCTAAAGCCAGCCATGCTGGCCATGATGACGATAAAAGATACGCCCGAGCGGAAGCAGGTGATTCCGGCAACGGCGATTGTCCGGGAAGGCAATATAGATGCTGTTTTCGTCCAAACAGACGAAGATACGTTTTTGATGAAAGAGGTCGATCTCGGCACGGAATACAACGGAGGCCGAGTTCTGAACAGCGGCCTCGCGGGCGGAGAGAAAGTCGTCCTCCAGGGCGCGTTCCATTTAAACACCGAGCGGAAGCGTCAAGCGCTTGCGAGCAACTAGAGCCAGAAGGATGTACGGGTGCTGAAGTCGATAGTTGAAGGGGCCCTCAAGCAGGGCCTGGTTATCACCGTAATCGCCGTGGCGCTAGCCGCATTCGGATTGGATGCAGCGGGCAAGCTTTCAGTAGATGCCTTTCCCGACGTCACGAATGTACAGGTGCAGATCGCGACCGAGGCGACTGGACGCTCCCCGGAAGAAGTGGAGCGTTTCATTACCGTTCCGGTAGAAATTGCGATGACTGGTATTCCGGGCTTAACCGAGATGCGCTCGTTAAACCGGCCCGGCCTGTCGTTGATCACTCTGGTCTTCACGGATGCCACCGACGTATACTTCGCCCGGCAACTGGTGATGGAACGGCTGATGACCGTCGGCGACCGCCTTCCACCGGGCATTACGCCACAACTCGGTCCTGTCTCAACAGCGCTTGGCGAGGTGTATCAGTACCTGCTCGAACACCCGGAGGACGGCGAGCGCGAGCTCAGCAAAGAGGAACAAACCGAGCGCCGCACGATACAGGATTGGGTGGTTCGTCCGCTGCTTCGATCGATTCCCGGCGTGGCGGAAATTAACTCAACCGGAGGATACGTCAAGCAGTACCAGGTATTGGTCGATCCTTCCCGTCTCCGCTATTACGGCATCAGCATTAAGGAAGTCTCCGACGCGCTAGAGAAAAACAACGCAAACTCAGGCGGCGGAATCATCCGCCAGCACGCTGAGCAGTTTCTGGTTCGCGGAGTCGGTCTGATCAGCAATCTCGATGACATCCGCTCGATCATCCTTCGTGAATATGGCGGGACCCCGGTATACATCCGCGATGTCGCGGAAGTCCGGTTTGGCGAAGAAGTACGCGTCGGCGCAGTATTAAAAGGCGGCTATACCGAAACCGTAGGCGGCATCGTCATGATGATCGCGGGCGGCAATGCAAAGGAAATTGTCAGCCGCGTGAAGGCGCGTGTTGACGAAATCAACAATAACAACATGCTGCCGGACGGTCTGAAGATCGTCCCGTTCTACGACCGCTCGGAACTGGTGGATGCCGCGCTGTGGACAGTGCAAAAAGTCCTCATTGAGGGCGTGATACTGGTGGTCGTCATCCTGTTCCTGTTTCTTGGCGACCTGCGTTCCAGCCTGATCGTCGTAGCAACACTCCTTCTGACACCGCTGGTCACATTCATCGTGATGAACCAGGTGGGCATTACGGCCAACCTGATGTCCCTGGGCGGCCTTGCCATAGCCATCGGGCTAATGGTGGACGGATCGGTAGTTGTTGTGGAGAACGTATTCGCCAAGCTGTCCCATGGCCCACCGCGCAACAAGATGCGCACGGTGCTGGACGCGGTTCTTGAGGTCGGCACGCCGGTAATTTTCGGCATCGGCGTCATTATCCTCGTTTTCCTTCCGTTAATGACTCTGCAGGGCATGGAAGGAAAGATGTTCTCGCCGCTGGCATATACAATCGCCATCGCTCTGGCGGTTTCACTGGTTCTGTCGCTGACGCTCTCGCCCGTTCTTTCTTTCTTCCTGCTAAAAGGCGGCTCAGAGCACGACACATTTCTTGTCCGCTGGATGAAGCGCCCCTTCGTCGGCTTGTTGAATCTGGCGCTGCGAAACGAGAAGACGACGGTTTTGATCGCTCTCCTGGCATTCGCCGGATCGATTTCGCTGTTTCCCTATCTTGGTACTTCCTTCATCCCTGAGATGAAGGAGGGGACTCTTGCGCCGCAGATCGATAAAGTGCCGAACATTTCTCTCGAAGAAGCAATCCGGATGGACGGTAGTGCAGCGAAAATCATCAGCGATATACCGGGCGTTGAGCTTCTAGTGCCTCGAATCGGACGCGGCGAATCTCCGGCGGACCCGCAGGGCAATCACGAGGGCGAAATCATCGTCCGGCTTGCGCCCCTCGATCAGCCGCCCTCACAGGAAGAGATTCAGGACGAGATTCGCAAGAGGCTGTCCACCATGCCCGGCGTCAACCTGATTATGGCCCAGCCCATCTCGGACCGCGTGGATGAGATGGTAACCGGCGTCCGCGCGGACGTTGCCGTAAAACTGTTCGGCGATGACATGGACGAATTGATCTCAAAGGCCGCCGAAATCGCCCGTGTTGCCGGAACGATTCGCGGAACGCGCGATATTAAAGTGGACCGCGCCGGCGGCCAGCAGTATCTGACCATCGATATCGACCGGCAGGCTATCGCCCGCCAAGGCCTGAATGCTGCCGAGATACACAACACGATCGAAACAGCAATCGGCGGCAAGGCCGCAACACAGATTTACGAGGGTGAGCGCCGGTTCGACGCCGTTGTACGCTATCCTCCTCAACTGCGATCGAGCCTGCCGGCAATACGCCATATCCTGCTGCCCACGCCCGCGGGCGGCTTGGTTCCCCTGGCGAGCCTGGCACGCGTGGAATTGCGCGAAGGTCCTGCCGAAGTCCGGCGTGAGACCGCCAAACGGCGTATCGTCGTCGGTGTCAACGTCATGGACCGCGACTTGGGCGGTTTTGTCGCCGAACTGCAGAGAAAAGTGGCTTCCGGCGTTTCACTCATGCCCGGCTACTACATTGTCTGGGGCGGCCAATTCGAGAACATGGAGCGCGCGCTGAAGCATCTGCAGATCATTGTGCCGATCACGATCGGTGCGATCTTCTTCTTATTGTTCCTTCTGTTTGGCTCACTACGGTTTGCGGGCCTGATTATTATGGTGCTTCCGTTTGCGTCGATGGGAGGAATCGTAGCGCTGTTCGTCAGCGGCGAATACCTCTCGGTGCCCGCTTCGGTAGGCTTTATTGCTCTATGGGGAATCGCTGTATTGAACGGCGTTGTGCTGGTATCGTATATCCGCAAGCTGCGGGAAAGCGGTATGGAACAGCGTCAGGCGATCCTCGAGGGTACGAAGCTCCGGTTCCGGCCCGTGATGATGACCGCAACCGTTGCGGCGCTTGGCTTGATTCCGTTCCTGTTTGCCAAAGGCCCCGGCTCGGAAGTACAGCGTCCGCTGGCCGTCGTCGTGATCGGTGGTTTAATCACCTCGACGCTTCTCACCCTCATCGTGGTCCCGACGCTTTATCGCTTCTTTGAGGGCCGGGAGCGAATCGAACCGCCCAGCGCGGAGCAGGAAGACGAAGTGGCCGTATTGCAGCACTAGCCACCGCCCCGGAATTGTGAGGATCGGGCGCGCTCGAAGGGCTATCAGTCCAGCCCCCCATGCCGGCTCGCGCGAGCCTCCCGCTCGTTGAGCAGCAGGCGCCGGAGTGTCCGCAGATCGTTCAAAATACGATGGCTGTTTCCCATATTCCGCGACAGATGATCCAATTTGTAAACGACCAGCGTTAGCGCCTCAATACGGCGTTGCTCACCATCGGCAATCGCAGTATCCAGATCGCAGCGCACATCCTGGAGCGCCTCGGTGATCGCTTCCTGCACCAGTGCCAGCACCTCCATCGTGTTCTCGATGGTGCTCAAGGGATTTATCGTCGAATCGTGCAATCGCCTGCTCCTCCGAACCCATCGTAGCTGGGCGTACCTGGGCTTGTCTCCCCGCCCCGTTCGGACGCGCGTTTGCAGAGCCTTATGGCAAAAAAAAAGGAGCCCACCGGCGAAGCAGCGGGCCCCTGTTATTTTGTTAGTTCGATCTATTTTAGAAGCTCAGGCGAAGCGCGAACTGCACCTGACGATTGTTCCCGGCGAGCCCATTGATTGTGCCAGCTCCCGGATTGCCGATCGAGGCGTTGGGCAGTCCAAACTGGGGTGTATTGAACGTGTTGTAAAACTCGCTCCGGAACTGAACGTTGAAGCGCTCGCCGATCGGGAAGTTCTTAAACAGCGAGAAATCCCAGTTGATGCGGCCTGGTCCGTAAAGTACGTTCCGGCCGGCATTGCCATAGGTATAGATCGCCGGCGTTGCCCACGCCGCACCGGCAGTGTTGAACGAAGTATCGAACCACCGTGCACGATCCGGGTTATCTAACTCGGCATTTCGAAGGGTGTCCGGACGGCTGCCGCCCGCATTCGAGACGGACGTAGCAAGCTGCGGAGTGAACGGCAACCCTGTCTGCCAAGTAAGGATCAGGTTGGTCTGCCAACCGCCGATAATCGCGTTTCCCAGACCATTGTTCAGGTCCCACGCTTTTCCCTTTCCGATCGGCAGTTCGTAGTTCATTGCATGGGTCAGCCGGTGGCGCATGTCAAAGCCGCTTGGCCCACGATCGTTGTTGCGGTAGCGGATATCCTGCGGCAAGGGGCCGTTGGCTGCGCCACCGAACTGGTTGGCGACGTTATCGATGGATTTCGCCCAGGTATAAGCCGTCAGGAAGCTTAATCCCTGCGAGAAGCGCTTCTCGAGAGTCGCCTGCAGCGAATGATAGTTTGAGCGGCCATCGGTTGGGTTATACGTGACGCCCGTAACGCGGGGCGCGAGATCGCGCAGCGGACGCCGTTCCAACAATGGCTGAGGCCCCGGAAGCGGCTGGTTATAGTCATAGCTATTATCCAAACGGCGGCCAAGGTTGCCGACATAACCGACCTTCGCGACGAGATTTCCTTTCAGTTCCTGCTGTATCTGGAAGTTGAACTGCATCACGCGACCGCTCTTGAAATCGCCCGGAATGGAAATGAAAGCGCCGACAGGATCAGGCCCTGTAACGGTAGCGAAATCCAGGGCGGGAATCGGATCCAGGCCATCTTGCACACGCCGGAAGGTAGCGGGATTGAATTGATCCGGCACAGTAGAGTTGATCGGACCGAACGGCAGTTGCCGGAAGAGGCGCAATGCCGCGCCGCCGTTACCCTGCACAGCGTAGAAGAGACCGGCGCCGCCGCGAAGAACTGTCTTGTTTGTCAGCTTGTAGGCGAAACCGGCGCGGGGCGCGTGATTGTCGAAGTTCGGAAGAATTCCGGCGCGGGGGCCTACGTTGTATCCGGCGATCATCAGCCGGCCGGTAGTCACGTCGAAGTTGCTGAACCGGTTGCCGACTTCGTTGTATGGCGTGAAGTACTCCCAGCGATAGCCAAGATTGAGGGTCAGGCGGCTGTTGACGCGCCAGTCATCCTGAAAATAAATACCGGACTCATAACCGCGCATTCCCACCCAGGCAAGCGTGAAATCCTGCTCCACAAGTGACGGCGTTCCGAGCAGGAAGCTAGCCATGCCATCGCCCGTTGTCCCGGTGGAATTGGGGTTAGTGGTGAAATTACGGGAGAAGTTAAAGCGGCCATTTCCGCGGTTGGTCTGGAACTCGGTCAACTGCCGGCGGCGAATCTCACCGCCAAAGCGCAGAGTGTGTTTGCCGTGAATACTGGTGAAGCCCACTGTCGGATGGAAAACGTTCTGGATGCGGATGATCGGCAGCGAGCGGGTCTGACCGATTCCCGTGTATCCATCCTGGCCGATAATCGGAATGCCGTCCGCACGGGCGGCTTGGTTGGAGTTGGTGACACCGAGTAACTCACCAAGGCGGGCACCCTCGGTGGCACCTTCCTGCGTGAAGTTCAGATTGAACCGCTGGAAGCCCATGCGAGCCTCCATCACAAAGGTCGGCGCCCAGGAACGCGTCCAGGCGACCACCGCATGATAGGCCTTCAATTCGCTGGCTCCGGCAAATGTATCCTCATTTCCGAGGCCGATCGGATTGGCCGGAAAATCGGGAATGACGGAGTTGGGAAATGTGGATGGCCTTGTGTCTACTGTGTCCTGGCGCGAGAAGCGTCCGAAGATCAAATCACGGTTGGACAGGTTGTAATCGGCGCGGATATCACCCTGATTCCAGTCCATGTTGCGTCCAGCGACGCTGGTGTAATTGTTCGCGAGTCCCGAAGTTTGCGGAACCGGATAAGCCTGGGCAAGCCGCCGGGTGACAGAGTCGAACCGGGAATCGGGGATGATTCGACCGGGAAACGGGTCGCGCATCCGGCCGCTGGCAGTGCCGGGCGCCGAGCGCACGGTGTAAGGATCGTAGATATCGCGGACGGCGGAGAAGTTGCCGTTTCGCGTGTCCATTGTCGGAATGGTGGTTACCCGAGCCTCCTGCAGACGCCGGCGATAACCTTCATAGTTGCCGAACAGAAACAGCTTGTTTTTGATGATGGGGCCGCCCAGCGAGCCGCCGAACTGATTCTGGCGGAATGCGGGCTTCTCCTGCCCGGCCGGAGCGAAGTATTGCCGGGCATCGACGGCGGAGTTCCGCAGAAAGTCATAGGCGGAGCCATGCAACACGTTGGTTCCCGATTTTGAGACAACGTTCACCGTGGCGCCGGGATTACGGCCCTGTTCGGCGGAAAACATGCTGGTTTGAATCTTGAATTCCTGCACCCCTTCCACCGAGGGGCGCAGTGTGATCGAAAGTGTCAGGCGGTCGTTGTTGTCGACGCCATCCAGCAGGAAGTTGTTGGCGCCTTCGCGGTTTCCGTTTGAGAATAGCTCGCTTCCGGGTCGCGAATCGTCCGGGCGCGTACCGCTCATGATTGTGCCGCCGGAGCTGAATCCCACACCGTTGACACCTGGGCCAAGCGTTGCCAGTTGCACGAAGTTGCGGCCATTGAGCGGTAGCTCTGTGATCTGGCGATTCTCGATTACCTGCCCGATCGAGGACGAATCCGATTCAAGCAGCGGCGCCGCATCCGTCACTTCCACGGTTTCTGACACCGAACCCAGTTCCAGGTTGAAATCGAGCCGCGCGCTTTGATTGACTTCGAGGCGGACGCCAGCCTGGCGAATCGGCCTGAAGCCATCCTTCTCCACCCGGATACTGTAGAGCCCGGGCGGCAGCGGCGAAACCGAGTAAGATCCGGAATCGTCGGTTTGAATTTCGCGCGTGAGCTGCGTCTGTTCGTTCGTCACCGTAATTCTTGCGGTGGGAACGCCTGCACCGGAGCTGTCCCGGGCGACGCCGCCGAGTGTAGCGGAAGTTTGCGCGTAAGTTGTGAAAGCAAACGCGAGGGTAAAAAGCGATCGGACAAGGACTCTCATAAGACTCTCCCTGGAGTTTGCAAACATCATATAACGAATTTGTTCTGAAAGCGAATAATCTTCTCACTGATTCTTTCTCTAAGTAATGTCCTGCTTATTACTTAGAGATATATCTTCGTGGATTACTCGCTGCGAAGAGCGTTCAACGCATCTACCGCCGTAGCACGCCGCGCGGGAATGAGCGCGGCGGTTACCCCAACGAGAGTGAGAAATAGAACTACTAGTAAGAAGGTTGGCGGATCTGAAGGCTTTACCCCGAACAAAAATGTTTCGAGTACTCGCCCCGCCATCAACGCTCCCGCAATCCCGACAAGCAGACCGGCTCCAATAAGGCGCAACGTCGCTCTCAAGATTAGCCAAAGAATGCTCCATCGTGTAGCCCCCAGCGATAGCCGGATGCCGATCTCGTGAAGGCGGTCTGTTACTGAGTAGCTCATCAGACCATAGATACCGATCGCTGCCAACAGCAAGGCAATCCCGGAAAATAGAGCCAGCGCATTGGTATAGAAACGTATCGTCGCGGACCGGGATCGAATATGCCATTCAAGCGATCTCATACTCGAAATGGCTAAGGTCTTGTCAAAATCCGCAACTACCCTTTGAATCGTTTCGATAGTTGGCGTTCCCGGAGCGTGGGATCGTACAACCAGTTTTGAGCGGAAACGTTGTCCCTGATAGTTGCCGGGAATCACCTTCGGTTGCTGGAAATGCGAAGTATAAATCTCCGGTGAAACGGGGTCGCTTGGCATTTGTTGCGTGTAGTCAGCAACAATCCCCACGATCTCCCGCGGCTGATCCTCCGGATTGTCCACAAGTGTCACGATGTGACCGATCGCCTGGCCGTCCGGGAAGAATTCCCTGACGAATGCTTCGTTGACGACCGCAGCCCATGCCGAGTTGCTGCGATCCTTGTCATCGAGGTAACGTCCGGCACGGAGCGGAATTCGCAATGCCTCGAAAAAGTCCCCTGCGAGTGTGTTGACGACAGCCCGGCGAAGCTCCGATTGTGCCGTCGATTGCCCTACCACGCGCACAGCCGGATATGGCGCAGCGTACGGGCCCATGGGGACATTTCCCGCCATAGCGGCATGCTCAACACCGGGTAACGCTCGTACCTCGCGAAGGATATGTTCAACAAAAAGGGGGGTTGCAGGCTCTACGGTACGCATGGCGCTCTCTCGCTTCGGGGCGTCCGTCATGTATCGCTTGCCCGTCAGGTCAATCTCCGCGATCGTCACGTTTTCGGGATCGATCCCCAGCTCATGATTGCGAATATGAAGGAGCGAATTGATCATCAAGCCGGCGCCTGCCAGTAGAACGACCGCCAGCGCAATCTCGCCCGCTACCAGCGCGTAGCGCACGCTGCGCCGTTTGCGCCCGGAGGAGCCACGGGCCCCTTCCTTCAACGATTCGGTCATATCCACTTTCGAGGCGGCAAGAGCGGGAAAAAGCGCCGACAAAATTCCGGCGAGGGCAGCCACCGCAGCCGTGAACATCAGCACAGGAACGTTGATTGCGACGGTGGCTGCTCCGGGAAATCGATCCGGAGCAACTGCGCGAAAAAGGACAACTCCGGCATAGGCCAGCAGCAGGCCGCCCCCGACGCCCGGAATCGCCAGAACGACACCATCAGCCAGAAATTCCCGGATCAGGCGCCAACGGCTTGCTCCCAGCGCGGCGCGCACCGAAATCTCCCGCTGCCGGGCCATCGCACGGGCAAGAAGGAGATTCGCCACATTTGCGCATGCGATCAACAGGACAAAGCTGACCGCGCCGAATAGCGGGTAGTACAGCCCTTCCGTGCCGGCGTTCCGCGCCTCGCGCATGGGAGTGACGGCGACACCCCGATAGCGATTGGTTGCCGGATAGCCCTGCGCCAGCCCGGCCGCAATGCCTTCCATTTCCGCCTGAGCCTGTTCCCTCGACACGCCCGGCTTCAATCTGGCAATTGCCCACATCCACGGCATCGCTCGTTGAACCCAGTTGGATCCCGGTGAGAGATCGATGGTATGCCATAAATCCACTCGCCCCGGCTGATCCATCAGCTCGAAGGAATCGGGAAGCACGCCCACAATCGTGTACACCTTGCCCGAAACCGTGATTGTGCTGCCAAGAACATCCGGCCGGCTGCCCCACCGGCGCTGCCAATAACCCTCGCTAATCACTGCTGGTTCGGCAGCTTCTTCGCCTTTGCGGAAGAATCTGCCGGCCACCGGCGGCACTCCCAAAGATTCCAGCAAGCCTGACGTAACGTTCTGGGTAACGATACGCTCCGGCAGGTCCTCGCCTAGGGCCGTCTCGGTGCGCGCCGCAGTGCCCATATGCCAATGATCGAGCGTGGTGGCCTGATCACGCCAATCCAGAAAATCCGCCGATGCGACACCACCTCGAAACTGCCGGTTCGGGCTGTTCAAAGCGACCGTTTCGAGCATGACGAGACCATCCGCGTTCGGATACGGCAGCGGACGAAGCAGCGAAGCCTGAATAATGCTGAACATGGCCGAATTGGCGCCGATACCCAACGCCAGCGAGAGAATCGCGACAGCGGTCACTCCAGGGTGGGCTGCCAGTCGGCGGAAGCTGTGCAAGAGTTCCTGATACATGTCGAAGAATCGCTCCTTTGATGCAGTGGTTATGAGATCGGCCGACGCGTTCAGGACGAAACGCAGGCGT
The DNA here is from genome assembly GCA_964441675.1 of uncultured Solibacteraceae bacterium. Classification (GTDB taxonomy): domain Bacteria; phylum Acidobacteriota; class Terriglobia; order Bryobacterales; family Bryobacteraceae; genus JAPKYZ01. The sequence goes on from CAYTVP010000064.1 coordinate 12,534, forward strand.
GCAATGCCGCGAACTTCCCGGAGCCGCTCGCCGAGGGCCTGCATCAGTTCCGGTCCGTACTCCTGGCGGAAGTCCGGCGGATAGGCCCACAGCAGGCAGCGCCAGAAGCGTCCCATCCAGGAGTTCATCGTTTATCCCGCCAGCTTGCTGGAGAGCCGGGCGGCAGCGTGGCGCACAACACTTCGAAGCCGCTCCACTTCGGCTTGAGCCGCCCTGCGCCCGTCCGCAGTAAGCGCGTAGTAGCGGCGCCGCTCATCGGCGGACGCTGCTCCGGCTGGAGCTTTGGCTTCGCGGATCAAGCCCTCTTCCAACAAGCGGCGGATTGTGGTGTAGAGCGTTCCGGGATTCAATTGAACCTCGCCGGAAGTGGCCGCAGCAACCTCTTTCATAATGGCGTACCCATGCCGGCTTTCCTCAGCGAGGGCAATCAGGATGTAGAACGCCGCGGGCGTGAGCGAAGCATAGTCCGGCATCTATCTTCCGCAAGTATATCTATACTAGATATATTGTCAACAGACAGATAGCCAAACGGATAGACTTACACCCATCCGTTGTCGGCAAGAGAAGCGCGCGCATTCTCCCGCACTCCCTGAATTTCATCGTTAAGCGATTCCAGAAGCGCCGCCTTTGCCGCAGGGTTTCCGAGCCTGCCCAGCGCCGCCGCCGTCTCCTGGCGTACCAACGGAACATCGGATCGGAGCAGCTCAATCAACCTGGTGACAACGGTGGCGTCGCCCGAGGCTCCCAGCGCCTGCGCGGCGCGCGCACGTATGTCCGGGTTCGAATCCGACAGCGCATCCAGCAGCTGTTCGACAATCTCAGGCGCCATCTGCCGCAGCATGTTCTCAGCCTTCAGGGATGGCGACGCCAGAAGCGCAGAGATCGCGCCGGAGCTTCGTTCAGCGCCTCGTTCAGCAAAGATCCGCCGGGTTTCTTCGGACACGGACCGCTCCGGCGAATCCAGTCCTTGGGTCAAAGTCTGCAACGCTTCCGTCCCGATGTCCGCCAGCCACTCAACGGCATCCAAGCCATTCCAGGCGTCATGTCCACGCAATGCCGCCGCGAGGCTCTTCAGGACGGCGCTCGCGGCAGCTGAGTCATCCAGCGCCGGCGACTCGCGCCAGCACTGAAATGCCAATTTCCAGGCATCCTTGCTCAGAAGCCACAGAACCAGCTCGGCCGCTCCTCGCTGGTCCAGCAGACCCGCTGCGATCTCGAGCGTGCCACGCCATCCACCCTTCCGGGAGCGTTCTCCGACCGCCGCATCGAAGGTCTGTCCGGACTTCAGGTGATCCAGCAACTCCTCGGCGGCGAAATACTCCTGGAATAAAGGATGAACAAATTCCACCATCTCTCCATCGCCGCCGGAGCCGATCAGAAAGCGCGATTCGCTTGCGGTATCGAGCACATCCCCGAGTGGAAATCCGGATAACGGCAAGTTCCAGTCCGCCACAGAAGCATAGTCGGTCGTGAGCAGATCGCGATCCAACATCGCCCAGGCCAAACTTTTCAGAAACCGGGCAATGACGCCCGAAGCGGTGACTCCCGTGCGGCGTCCTTGCTGCTTCACCGCGGGAGAGACTTGACCGGCAACACGCCGGAGAACGAGACCCCGATTCGAAGGGAGCGGCTGCTTTGAAGGCATGCCGGCGAACAGGTTCAGCAGGAACGGATTTCCGGCCATTTGAAGAAGGCGCGGGTCTCGCGAAAAGCGGTCGATCAACTCCGCGCTATAAGCACCGGACTGCTGCGTCAGGAACTCCTCAATATCGGCACGCGTCAACGGCAGCAGTTGAAACCGGCCCGGCGACGCAGATTCCCGCGATGTGGTGACGATACGATGCTTCGAGTAAAGCGACAGGCGCTCCAGTTCCGCATCGAGTTCTTCCGCATACTGAGCCGGGACTTCGTTCACTCCGTCCAGCAGCAACGTTATGGAGATCGTGCCGGCGTCGAGCCAGCTTCGCATCGCCCGGGCCGATTCATCGTCTGTTTGTCCCAGCCTCATGCCGGACCCGGTTAGCATTGCGTTCATCCGTTCGGCAAGCAATCCTTCGAGATCGCCTCCGCGATAGCGCCGCAATGCGGCATAAACCGGCACACCGGGAGCTTCGCGCCCACCATACAGAGCGGCCATTTCCCGCTCGCGCGCGCGCAGAGCCTCGGTTTTTCCGAGGCCTCCCTCCCCCACCAACGCAATTGGGGTGAATTGTTGCCAGAGCGCTTCAAGCGCAATCTCGTCGCCAGGACGGCCGTCCACGTAGGATCGGACCCGGCGGTGAATCCGAAACTCGGCCTTTGCATTCGCCAGACGGTGGCAGTATTCGGCTGCCAGTGCATCGGATGGCGCGGCGGCACCGGCAGTGTATGTGGCGATCCCCGATTGGAGAAGCTCATTCTGGCGGATTGTTTCGAGGATTAGGGCGTGCTCGGCAAATGCCTTCTTGCGCTTCCAAACTTCGCGAAAGTGCTCGAAGAACCGGGCAGCCATACGATCCGCCGCAGCATCGCCCGCCCAACGCAAAGACGCTGCATTCCGCAGCTTGTCAACGCTCGGA
>CAYTVP010000065.1:0-9464 GCA_964441675.1 uncultured Solibacteraceae bacterium
TGATGGTTCCGTTTCTCGTCTGGGTCCTGGCTGCGGACTTCAGTGGGGCTTCAGCGATGCAGTTCACGACCAAGGCCGTTTCCTATGGCCCCAGGCCCTCCGGCAGCCCCGCAATCCAAAAGCTACAGGGTTACATCACCTCTCAGTTGCGTTCGTTTGGATGCCGCGTCGAGGAGGAGAGCTTTACCGCCTCGACCCCCGCCGGGCCCGTGCCAATGAAGAATATCCTTTGCCATCTGAAAGGAACATCCGGCGCGCGCGCTCTTGTCGTGTCAGGCCACTACGACACCAAGCGAATGCCGGGTATTACGTTTGTGGGGGCTAACGACGGCGGCTCTTCCACCGGCTTCCTGCTGGAGTTGGCCCGGACAGAAGCCAAAAAGCCGCGCCGGCGCGATCTTTGGATCGTGTTCTTCGATGGAGAGGAAGCCGTAATTCAGTGGACCGCCAACGACAGCTTGTACGGCAGCCGCCGGCAGGCCGCTCAGTGGGCGTCAACGGGATTTCTGCGCAGGATCGATGCCTTGATCAATGTTGATATGGTCGGTGATAAGGATCTGAACCTGATGCAGGATGTGAACTCTTCACCGGCGCTAGTGAAGCTGATTTGGGGTATTGCGGGCGAGTTAGGCTATCAGCGGAACTTCGAAAATTCGCAAACAGCGATGGAAGACGACCATATGCCGTTCCGGCGAGCCGGCGTTCCGGCTATCGACTTAATCGACTTCGAGTACGGTCCGCTGAACCGGTACTGGCATACCGATCGGGACACACTCGATAAAATAAGCGCGGATAGTCTTCAAAGGGTTGGTAAAGTAGTCGCAGAAACGTTGAGGAGGCTGGATAAATGAAACGAAGAAAGGCTCTGGCGGGAATGCCATTCGTTCCCTTTCTGGCGTTTGGTGCTTCGGTGGATGGTCCCTTACCGAATATTACCTACAATGAGGGCGATTCGAAGCTCATCAAGGAGCCCTTTGGAGATCTGCGAATTTACTTCGATGGGCCCACCGATATGACGAAGCGGATGACCGCCGGAACGCTGCGGCTGAATGCGGGCGCATCGCCTCATCCACCTCATCAGCATCCGGAAGAAGAATTCATGGTAATCGCCGAGGGTACCGGCGAGATGTTCTGCGATGGAAAAACGGTGAAGGTTTCTCCCGGAGCTATCATGTACTGTGCCGCTAATAAACTCCATGGCATTGTGAACACCGGCAAAAAACCTCTTCTCTTCTACTTCTTTAAATGGAAGGTATAGATTGATGCGACGACGCGACTTTATTAATTGGGGCCCTTACTCCGTAATCTTCATGGCCGGTGGAGCGCAAGCAGCGGCACAAACCTCTGTTCCGCTGACCGAGAGCATCCGCAAGGACATGGATCGCCTCTCGCCGGAGGGTATCGCGCGAGGAGGTATCAGCGCTGAGCCAAACATGCGCGCAGTCGATCTGGAGAGCGACATTCTTGTTGCCGGAGGTGGCCTTGCGGGTGTCTGCGCGGCGATCTCCGCCGCGCGGCATGGTGCCCGTGTCATCCTTCTACAGGACCGGTCGCGCCTGGGCGGCAATTCATCCAGCGAAGTCAAGATGCACGTCGTGGGCGCCAGTGCTCATAAGTCACGCCCGGGATGGCGCGAAAGCGGCCTCCTTGAAGAATTGCGGCTTGAGGACGCCGTCAACAATCCGCACCGTTGCTGGGAGATGTGGGACCTTCTGCTCTACGACAAGGTGGTCAGCGAGCCCAATATCACTCTGCTGATGGAAACTACGCTGTTCTCCGCGGAGACGAAAGACGGAGCGATCCAGCGTGTTACCGCCCGGTGCGATAAAAGCGAGCACCTGTATCGGATCAAGTCCAAGATCTATATCGACGCGACAGGAGACTCACGGCTCGGCTTGGAGGCGGGGGCTGAACTGCGGTCCGGACGCGAGGGCCGCGCCGAGTTCGACGAATCGCTCGCTCCGGATGAGGCGGACCACAAAACTCTCGGCTCAAGCATCCTGTTCACCTCCAAGCTTTATCCCAAACCGATTGCCTATACGCCGCCGAAATGGGCGCGCAAGGTGACCGCCGAAACCCTGAAGTTTCGGAAGATCACGTCGTGGGAGTACGGCTATTGGTGGATCGAATGGGGCGGCAGCGAAGATATCGTCGCGGATAACGAGCGTACCCGGTTCGAGCTTCTCTCAATCGTGACAGGCATTTGGGACTACATCAAGAACTCCGGCGACCATCCCACGAGCGCCAACTGGGGCATGGACTGGGTGGGCATGATGCCCGGAAAACGCGGTAGCCGCCGCCTGGTGGGTGATCACATGATGACCCAGCACGACGTGCTCGCCGGCGGCCTCTTCGCCGATTCGATCGCCTTCGGCGGCTGGCCTTTGGACGATCATACGGGCATGGATTTCGACAACTCCGATCGTCCGCCGTTCCGTTCGATCAAAGTCGAAAACCCGTACAACATCCCTTTGCGCTCGCTGTACAGCAAGAACATCAGCAACCTGATGATGGCCGGCCGGAATATTAGCGCTTCTCACGTGGTGTTTACCTCGACTCGTGTCATGGGTACGTGTGCGGCGATCGGGCAGGCCGCCGGTACGGCTGCGGCGGCTTGCGTCGAAAACAACCTCACGCCGAGAGAGCTTGTTTCGCAGCCAAAGCGCGTATCCCGGCTTCAGCAAACACTGCTCCGCGACGATCAGGGCATCCTGCGGGTAAAGAACGAAGATTCGAAAGACCTTGCAAAAACTGCCGCTGTGAGCGCATCGGCCGAGTACGGTGATGCCAAAGCACCGCTTGTGCTCGATGGGGAGCTGCGCGATATTCCGAAGGTAGCGCTTCACCACTGGGCAGCTCCCATGGCGGAAACGGCGCCATGGTTGGAACTGAAGTGGCAGAAGCCTCAGCGCGTCTCGGAAATTCAGATCACGTTTGATTCCGGTTTTGAGCGCGAGTTGACGCTGACCTCCCAGGATTCCGCTAATCGCGGGATCATCCGGGCCGCTCAGCCGGAAACGGTTCGCGATTACGTCGTTACGGCCGGCGGTAAGGAACTGGTCCGGGTGACCGGCAACTATCAGCGCGTGCGCCGCCACAAGATCGATCCTACGGAAATCGACTCGCTGCGATTGGAAGTGAAAGCGACCAACGGCGACGATTTCGCGCGCGTGTTCGAAATTCGCTGCTACGCCTGATAAGGCGTTAGGACGGGGCAGGAAGACAGATCGTAAACGTCGATCCTTGCCCCAGCTTACTTTCCACTTCGATAGAGCCTTGGTGTTTCTGTACGATATTCAGACACGTAAACAGGCTCATTGCGGCGCGAACGTGTTTGCCGGCTTTGTTAAATCCAGCGTTGAATAGCTTCGGGATCGCCTCGGGCGCGATTCCGCGTCCGCTGTCTGCAAACGCGATGCGGATCTGCCTCTTTGCCAAACGCGACACCACACGAATCTCCCCGGTGCCGGTGATCGATTCAATTGCATTCCGAAGCAGATTGAGGAAAACCTGATTCAGCTCCGCTGCGTAACAGGAAATCGGCGGAAGCGGCTGGAGGTCGCGCGACACAGATATTCGCGTGCCCAACTCGGGACTCAGGATTGCCAGCGCTTCCTCCACCCCTTCGCTGAGATCGGCCTCGCGAAACTCAGCCAGATCGATCCCCGCGAAATGCCTCAAGCGGTTCATCGTCAACTCCAACCTCTTGGCGGCTTCCGCCATCGAGCTCGCGTTCGCAATTAGGATGGCCGCCACCGGCGTCTCGCCAAGCTTGGAGGTTGCGCGGAGGACGGTATCGGTAGAGCTGTGGATCACGCCTAGCGGACTGTTCATCTCGTGGGCCAATGCGCCCACCAGACTTCCTACCGCAAGCATCTTCTCGGCATTCACCGTCGATGCCTGCTCGGCACGCAGCGTCTCCAGTTGAGACGAAAGCCGCATTGCCTTAACCCGTAACTGCGATTGCTCGCCTGCAATCTGTTCCCGCAATTGTTGATATGTCTTCAGGCTGCGCAGCGCTTCCGCAAAGTCGCCGCTGCCTTCAGCAATCTCCGATAGCAGCCGGCTCGCCTCCGCGAGCTTGGGCCGTGTTCCGATCTCGCGCGCGGAGCTTTCCGCCCGGAGGGCCGTGTCTTTCGCGCGATCGTAATCGCGACGCTTCAGGTACAGCCTTGCCAGATCGAGCAGCGAAGTGATTGCGGCGCCCGTGTAGTTGTGTCGGGTACGGATATCCAATGCCTCACGGAACGATGTCTCCGCCGCGTCATCGTCGCCCATCTGAAACTGCGCCTCGCCGATATCGTTGATTGCCCGCGAGATCAGAAGCTGATTCCCGAATTCCTTGCCCAATTCAAGAGACCGGCGGTGGCATTCCAGCGCCTTTTGGGGATCGCCAAGTCCCAGATGGGCGGCGCCCAACTGGGCGTATGCACGCCCCAGGGCGACGCCATTGGATTCCGGCGACAGCATCTGAATCGCGTGTTCACTGGATTGAAGGGCCGATTCGTAGTCGCCCATGTCATGAAACATGCCGCCGCGGCTGATCCAGCCGAAAGCCTCGTCGATCACAGTCGCCGAGCCGCGAAGGTATTCCATCGCGATCTGGCCTTCCCGCAACATCTCGTCATAGTTGCCGAGGGTCCAGTGCACAACCGACAGAATGCCGCGCACGCGTCCTTCGACGATCAGGTCGCCATCGCACATTGTCAGCGCCTGCATGCTGTCTTCAATAGCCTGCTGCAGGCTGGAACGCATGTAATGAACGAAGGCACGTATGCCGAGCGCGCTGGCCATTCCCCGGCGATAGCCGGACTGCTCCGAAAGCCGGTAGGCGGTTGCCGACAACTCCAGCATCCGATCCCATTGCTCGGTTTGGCGCAGCCGGTCGGCTTCTGCGATTGTTTCGTCGGCTTGCCGGCGAGCTAGCTCAATGCTACCTGGCGCAATTGGATCTTGGACCATTCCCATTCTCCGAGACCAAGGGCGCCAGCCAACTCGACATGCTCGGGCTGCTTGCGGACAAAAGTGGAAAATTGATCCGGCAGCTCGTCTGCCAGTTTCAGACGCCCCACTGCCAGACGCTTTTCATCGATCTCGCGCCAGCAGACATGATCGAGGGCAACCGGGTCCGTTGCGAAGAACATCGCCTTCTGCTCCCATACAAACTGCGGCTTGGCGCCCGGCCCTCCGTGGTAGACACCCTTAATACCGTCCAGGATGTGAAGCACGGATTTGTTTCGGATCACCGGCAGCGCAACAACAGCGGGAATAAAGGCTCCGCAGGCATTCAGCGATTTTGTGGAGTGGCTGCGGCTGACGTTGTTGACCAGCCCGTGAGAGAGGTTCTTTAGCGCTAGTGTTACGCCCGCGGACTGGTGATCTTTCAGGACGGGCAAGTTGACCAGCTTATTCACTTCCTTCGTGATGAACTTCGCCGCGTAGCTTCGACGGAACACCTCGTTGCGGACGTCCTGGCCGGGGTGCACAAGCGCCATGTCCAGGTAATGATCGGCGTCATAGCCATTGACGGTTGGCGACGTAGTTCCCAGGAGGTCTTGCTGAACGTTGTCGTACTGAGGAGCCGCTGATGAAGTACGGACGCCTTCCGGTAGCCACTTGTCGAAGCCGCATTGCAGAAACTGGTCGTGATAGCGATCGTAGACGACGATGTCCTTACGCTTCACGCCGGCTGCTTCCAGCCCGGTGATGATTTCGCGGACCACCGACGCATCCGAGATCACGTGTGGATTGCCGACCGGATTTACCTTGATCCCAACGACATCGCCGGGCTCGAAAAACAGCTTCCAGGCAGCCTGCCACTCCGGCGCGCCGGTAAGCTCCGTCATACCGCGGCGCATCATGGTCTGGATCACTTCAGGTTGATACTTATTGGTGACAATCGGCGACGGATGATGAATGCGCGCCACCTTCCCGCGAAAGAGTCCGGGCATGGCGAGCTTCGATGAATCGGCCTTCGACGTCACTTGCGAACTTTGAACCAGCGCCGCGCCGCTTAGGGCGCCGGCGATTCCTTTGAGAATGTTCCTCCGATTGGCCCGCATGGTTTGAGTATAATCCCGGCATGGCCTCCGGACTTCCTACACGCGTTCTTGGTCGCACCGGCGAAAAGGTGTCGATTCTTACCATTGGCGGCTGGCACATGGGCGCCGCTGCTCAAAAGGATGAGGGCGAGGCGATCCGCATCATGCACGCGGCCATCGATGAAGGTCTGACCTTCTTCGATAACTGTTGGGATTACCAGGACGGTTATGCGGAGACAGTGATGGGCAAGGCGCTGGCTGCGGATGGCAAACGCAAGAAGGTTTTTCTGATGACGAAGAACTGCGAACGCGACTATGAAGGATCGAAGAAGTGTCTGGAGGATTCGCTGAAACGCCTTCAAACCGATCATCTCGATCTGTGGCAGTTCCACGAAATGGTCTACGACAATGACCCGGATTGGGTTTTCGAGAAGGGTGGCCTGAAGGCCGCGCTGGAAGCGAAGAAGGCCGGCAAGGTTCGCTTTATCGGCTTCACCGGCCACAAAGATCCGCGTATTCATCGCAAGATGCTGGCGAAACCGTTCGATTGGGATTCGGCCCAAATGCCAATCAATGTGATGGACGCGCACTACCGGAGTTTCCAGCATGAGGTCGTGCCGGCCTGTCTTGAAAAGCATGTTGGTGTTATAGGGATGAAAGGTTTGGGAGGAGGAGATCCGCAAGGCCGCCTCTTATCGGAGACAAAGCTCACCGCGGAGGAATGCTTCCGTTACTGCCTCAGTCTCCCGATCACGACGCAAGTTGTGGGAATTACAACGATGGAGCAACTGAAGCAGGACGTTGCAATCGCGCGTAACTTCAAACCCATGTCGAAGGCGGAGATGAAGGCCTTGGAGGATAGCGTCCGCTCCGAAGCGGGAGATGGACGCCACGAATTGTTCAAGTCGACCAAGACGTTCGACGGACCACACCACCGGAAACAACACGGGTTTGCGTTGGGCGATTAAAATCAGGTAATAACTTCTAACGCTGAAGTCACCGCGATAGATATCGAGGAGGAGTAAACGCCGGAATGGCTCAAAAAAAACGTACGCCCGCCAAGCGCGCCGCGGCAAAGAAAACGACCCGGAAAACGGGAGCTGCGCTGCCGCGTGCCGGTGCCTGGACAGGGTACTTTCTGGCCGTCGACATGATCATCCGCCGGGCAGATCTGGCTCTCGACCGAAACGGTAGCCGCCTTTCCGGTGAGCTTTCGATTCTTGTCGACCAGCGCACCGGTTCGCGGGCGCGCGTCCGCGTAACAGGAACAGCATCGAATGGCCGTATCACGCTCAAGGCTGCGCTGCCGAAGAGTGCGCGACTCGGGACAGCCGGGTTGACGCTTACCGGCCACCTGGTCGAATCGTGGGGAGAACAGACAATCCTAGCCTTGACAGAGCCGCCGACGAAGCTGGAGGGCGCAGGTATCGTGGGCGGCATTCCGGTCCACGGTTCGTTTGTGCTGCAGGGCATCGCGCTGACGGAGGCGACTCGTGATCAACCAGAGCCGGCCTGGGTGGAAGAAACGTCTTAGGCCTGCAATCGAACGCGCTGTTCGATTTCTTGTGGACCGCCGAACGCCCGGCGGGTGGTGGCGCGATTTTGAAACGCTCGCCGGGCCGAGCGATGAATGGGTGACAGCTTATGTCGCTTGTGCCCTTGCTCGCGTTCCAGGCGGGCGTTCCGCCGCGCAGCATGCGGCTCGGATCTTGCTCAACCGGTGGCGCGGCGACGGCTGGGGATACAACCAGAGCGTTCCCGCTGACGTCGACTCCACAGCATGGGTCTGTCGCCTGCTCGAAATTTTTGATCGTACAGCGCCGTTCGAACAAGAGGCAGCATTGAAGTGGCTTCGCGCGGCGCGACGTTCGGATGGCTTTCCAACATATCCGGCGGCCGCCGAAATTCGCGCCTTCACGCGCTTGCCGCTGCACCAGTCCTTCGCTGGCTGGACCGCGCCGCATTCCTGTGTCACGGGAGCGGCGCTAGCGCTCTCGAGTTTCGCCCGCGACCGCGGGCTTCGTTCAGCACTACGTTCGCAGCGCCAGCCGGACGGCTCCTGGACAGGCTATTGGTGGGACGATTCCGCCTATCCGACAATGCTGGCTGCCGATGCAATTGGCCGCGACCGGGCACTGGTGCGGTGGGCGAAGGAAAGCAGCGAAGACTCCGCTTTTGCGCTCGCCTGCCGCGAGCGTTGCGGCGCATCCACTGCCGCGGATCTTGTCGACCTGCAGCAGGCCGACGGAGGATGGCACGCTTCGGCGCGGCTCCGTATACCACGGCCGGACTCTGTTCACCCCGACTCCGCGGCGCGTGTCTCACTCGATCAAAATCGTCTATTCACTACTGCGACAGCTCTCTGGGCGCTCCATGAACAATCGTGCGCGTCTCTATAGCGCGCTCGAAGCCGCCAAGTTACTTCCGGCCCAGTCTCGTCTTCCCTACTTACACGCGCTAATCCGCCAGCGCGGGGAGTATGAGCGTTCGCGGATTATTGCCGAGATCGGTCAGACAGCGTGGGATTCCGGAATCGCGCAAATCGCGGCGGCCGATCCGGAACGATCGGCTGTCTGGGCGCTAGGACATGGATCGCTTCTGGCTGAGTTTGCCACCTCACCCGCAGGTTTCGGCGATCGAATCCGTATCGCAAGCCTCGGTGCCCGTGCGAACTTCATCGTGACTGCGTTCGACAATCTGCTCGACCAGGGAAAGCGGGCGGAGGCCCTGCTGGGGCCCGGCTTTTCACCGACCGCCGAATCGCCTTGGCTGGGGTTAATGGTGCGCGGCTATTTCCGGCTGCTCGGACCGCGTAGGACACCGCTGCTGGAGAGCATGATTCGGAAGATGTACGACGCTGAGACGCGGACGGATGACTGGCGGCGTAAAAATGCGCTTCCGTTTGTTGTTCTCGCGACGGGCGGAGCAAGTTTCGCCCACCGGGCATGGCTGTATCGTGCCGGATTGCTATTGGGTTACATCGACAGCTTCGTAGATGGCGATAGCCGACCTGGCGTCGCGAAGCAGCCCGACGAGATTATTCGGCTGGTCCGCCGTGTGTTGGAATGGTGGGACCGGCATTCGAAAGAACGGGATTGCCGAGAGGCGTTTCTTTATTGTCTGGGTACATGGACCGCCCCGCGCATCAGGTAAATCCGGAGCCAGCCCGCAAGCCGATTTTCTTCTGGGTTGCGGCCGCTCTCACTGCGCTTGTTTCCCTGTTCCTTCTTGCTGGAATCTACCTGATTGCCGTCCATTGGCGCGATATTCCGGCAGAGTATGGGAGCCCTTTTAGTATCACGGTCCTGATTCTCGTCAGCATATCGATGCTGGCGATGGCAGCGGTGATGGGTTTAATCCGTCCCGGTTTTCCGACAGCACGATTGGGATTCTGGGCGGGATTGTCCGGGTCGGCCCTGTTTC
>CAYTVP010000065.1:9474-14948 GCA_964441675.1 uncultured Solibacteraceae bacterium
CCTGTTTCTCACCGCCGCTGTGGATCTCTTGTATGGGACGCTCCGCGGCTGGGAGCATCTGGTCCGCATTTTCCTCGTCCGGCCACTGCCTTTCGCCATCGGCTACCACTTCCTTTCGCAGTTTCCGGCGCCCTTTGCCGAAAATGCGGCTTGGCGAACGGTACGGTACGTCTTGTACGCAGTTGCGATCTGGCTCTGGCTACCACGATTTGTCAGCCGGGTCGCGATTATTTTGCGGGAAATCGGCTGGAGTAGCCAGTTCGCGCAGATCTACACTTTACCCGGCTGGTATGAAGTAACGCTCCCAGGTGTGCGTTCGTTCCTGTACGTGGCTGCTGGATGCGCGATGCTTGCGGTAGTCATTCGGAACTACCGCGGCTTGCAGGATGAGCAGGAACGCCGTCGAATGCGCTATGGCGCGATTGGCGCCGTGCCCGCAATGTTGGCATTGTTGGTGGTCGGAATTCTGCGCGTCTTTTCTACGGCGTTTGGTGCCGGCGGCGCAGTGGCCGATGCCGTCGCGCGAATGGCATACCTGTCTGTCCCGCTGGCTCCCATGAGCTTGGCCTACGCGGTGATTAAGCACAGACTGCTTGGAATTCGCGTCGTAGTTCGCCGCGGACTGCAGTACCTGTTGGCGAAGCGGACGTTACAGCTGATTCTGATGCTGCCGGTCTTGCTGATGGCGGCGGAGTTAGTGCGAAATCCGCACTATTCGCTGGTAGAGTTGCTCCGGCGTGGATCGTTGACCGGAAACTTATTGCTGCTTGGCAGCGCGGCTGCCGGCCTCCGGTACCGGAAGTGGATTGAAGGCTGGCTGGATAAGAAATTTTTCCGCACCGCCTATAGCCAGGAGCGAATCCTGATGGAGCTGCTGGACGATGTGAAACAGGCGGATTCCCTGCACGAGCTTTCGATGCTTGTAGCCGGGAAAATCGATGCCGCACTGCATCCGAAGGATATCTGTGTCTGGTTCGCGCAGGAGAGCGGCCGCTTCACCCAGGAGTTTCCCGCGGGACGCAGCCGCGACCGCGTTGCCAACCTGCTCCGGGAACGCGATGTGCTCGACGCCTTGGAAAACGGGCATAGCCGGCCCATCCTCGTGTCCGGAGGATTCGATCCGCAAACCGCTCCGGATGTCGTGCCGGAAGCCAGTCTCGTTGTCCCTCTCATCTCGAGTGGAGGAAAGCTGTCTGGCGTGCTCTGGCTGGACGAAAAAAAATCCGAGGAGCCCTACTCCGGCCGTGACCGGGATCTGCTGCAAGCCATCGCCGGGCAGATGGCGATCGTATATGAGAACCTTCAGCTGCGCGAGAAGCTGCTTGAGGAGCAGCGCGTGCGGATCGACGTGATGGGGCGATTGGACGTTCAGTCGTTCAACCTGCTGAAGGAATGCCTGGAATGCGGCCGCTGCTACGACCGTACGGTTGATAACTGTACGGTTGACGGTGCTTCGCTCACCATGACCCTCCCTGTGGAACGCGTGATCGACCAGAAATACCGGCTCGACCGGCGTCTGGGGGCGGGCGGCATGGGGACCGTCTACGAAGCAACAGACTTGCGTCTCAGCCGCAGAGTAGCGGTGAAGGTTATGGTGGGACGCCTGTTCGGAAACCGGTCCGCCATTCGCCGGTTTGAGCGCGAGGCCCGGGCGGCTGCCCGTCTCAGCCATCCGAACATCGTGGCGATTTATGATTTCGGCAGGCTGGAGGGCGATGGAGCCTACTTAGTGCTCGAGTTCCTCGATGGCGTGCCGCTGCGAAGCCGCGTCACCGGATCCCGGAAGTTGGACATGAAGGGTGTAGCCGCCTGGTTCGATCAGCTCTGCCAGGCGCTGAGCGCGGCGCATAGCGCCGGAATCGTGCATCGCGATCTAAAACCGGAAAACATTTTCCTGACGTCGCGTGGAGGCGGCGTTGAGCAATTGGTGGTTCTCGATTTCGGGCTCGCAAAAATGCGCGATATGACTACGCTCGAAGCCAGCCAGTCCGGGATTACGGCTACCGGCGTTGTGATGGGTACGCTGCGATATATGTCGCCGGAACAGTTGGCGGGCAGGGAACTCGATGCGCGGAGTGATCTCTATGCCGCGGGGCTGGTGTTGGTAGAAGTTCTTTTCGGCAGCTTCCCGGCACGGGTACGCGAATTATTTCCGTGGATCATCCATCGTGTCAGCGTCGAAGAGAAGCGGCATCCGGAATGGAACTCCGCGCCGCTAGCGGCGCTGCTTTGCCGCTGGCTGGCCGAAGAGCCGGAAGAACGGATTGCTTCCGCGGATCAACTCCGGGAGGAACTGATTCCCATTCTTCAGGCGTGTCCGAATTTCGGAATCAATCCTTCCGCCGCCGATGAGTCGCAGCATGGAATGACGCGCACTGTCGTTTGAAGTTATCGGTTCAGCCGATCATCTGGAACGCGTTACTTTCGAGGTGGTGCTCAGTTCAATCTCGCCAATTGATGGATCGCCGATTGGTACGATTTCCGCTACATCGCCAGACGAGTACGATTCCTGCGTTATGCGAGCCCAGGAGGCGTTCACCCGTTGGCGGATGGTACCCGCGCCACAACGGGGCATTGTTGTACGCGAGATTGCAGCGTGACGCATGTGCTTGCTCTACCGCAACCGCCTAATCTCTGTGATTTCACAAATTTCCTCGCCCAAGCAGCTGACGGTACATTCGAACGAATTACGGAGTTTCGCTCCGAAGCTATTTTGGGCATCGACAGTATACGTGACCAGGGAAAAAACCCGGATGATCCCGCCATTTGCCGGATTCCGGACGATGCCATTCTGCGGTAGATGGTGCCTTAAGACTCGCCGAGATCGAGTTCTGGCACATGGCCTCTGCGACCGTTAATGTAGTTATTGAATCCCACCCCCTCAGTTTCTCGATCTCGATGACCTTCTTTGCCATCTGGTTCATTAGCTCTTTCGCCTGCGGGCGTAGTTTGGAATCTGCTTCCGCAGCAGAGGAGTAGTCCGAGATCAATTGGATAAGCACGTCAGCCTTTTGCTGATCTATGCCGGCCTGTAGTTGGTGCAAAAAGTCCTTGGCTTTAGCAAGGCTTTCCTTTGGTGTCAGCGGCCGGGAAGCTGGAGGGTCGAGTTCCGCTCGAATGGCGTCGGTAGTCAGTTTAGGAGGCTTCGTCTCCATTCTGCTCGCTATAGTGGCCGTTATCAAGCACACGAGGACAAGCGCAGCGATTATCCGCCCGATACCCTGCTTTATCTCAAACGGATTATCAAACTTGGAGATTCTCGCACCACACAACGCGCAAAACTTCTGCCCTTCTCGTTCGGTAGAGGCACCACAGTTTGGACAGCCCAAGGGATCTTGCCCCCTTTTTAGATCAATGCTTTCACAGCACAACAACTTTACTGAAGTTTCAAGAGCCTTTGTTGCTGATTGTTTTTTTTGCGTTGTGTTGCAAACGGTTTCTACGGAGCAACTCTTCGCAGCTACCGTGCGATAGCTATGAGCCGACGGCGGGGTCTTGGTCACAGGAGCTGCCTTTGGCGCAAGGGATTGAGTTCCCCATTTGAGGAGGCCGGGTTTGAGGAGGTGTGGTCAGGCCGCCGGCGCGGCAACGCCCAATCGTCCGGCAGCGTCGAGCAAGTCCTGCCAGTTTCCGGAAGCGATGGGAATACCGCGCTCCAGCCTCTCGGCCTCAATGCGTTTCTCCGGTTCTCCGGCCACCAGGATTTCGTCGTAGCCGGACGCGGGCGCCGCGGACTTCATCATGGCGATGTACTGTCCGAGGCGATCGGCAAATTGTTCCTGTGGCAGAAAACGGTTGACGTCGATCGCGATGTAGGAATGGCTTACGCGCACCGGTTTCTCGGGAAATCGAATCCCGCCGACCTCGGTTGCCATCGCCCCACCACCCAGCACGGCGCTTAAGATCTCTACCATCATCGCCAGACAGTAGCCTTTATAGCCGCCGAGAGGCATGACAATCCCGTTGTACGCGGCGTTCGTGTCTGTGGTCGGCACACCATTCGAATCGAGCGCCCATCCCGGCGGTACGTGCGGTTCCTTGTTGATCCAAGCTTTGAAGATTTTATTTGCCGCAACGGTTGTCGTCGCCATGTCCAGCAGCCATGGTTCCTGGCCATCGGCGCCGGATGGCGGCACCGCCATGCAGATGGGATTTGTCCCAAAGCGTTTTTCTTTTCCTTGCCAGGGCGCGACCAGAGAAGACGCGTTGCAGAAAACCAGCGCAATATTTCCCTCGCGAGCGATCTCGCGGGCCCACCAGAAACAGGCACCGAAGTGGTTTGTCTCCCGCGCGGTGACCATCGCTACGCCGTGTTGACGCGCGAGTCTCGTGACAATCTCGCAGCAATTTCGAGCCGTCACCTGGCCCAAACCGAGTTCGCCGTCGTAGACAGCACATGCGCCGGATTCGTGAATCAATCGGCCTTCACGAACCGGATCGAGCGTGCCGGCTCCGATCTGTTTGAGATAGTACGCCAGCAGGTGGACGCCGTGTGAGTCGATCCCTCGCAGATTCGCCGCTACCAGCATTTGAGCGGTAAGCCCGGCGTTCCGCGCCGGAACCCCCGCACCTTCCAGAAGCGTTTTCGCAAAGTCCGTGAGAACGTCGTGCCGCAGCGTGATCACTTGGATTCGAGATCCGCCTTATGCAGCACACGCGCATTCAAGTCGATCTTGGCCGGCGGATTCTTGCCGTCGAGCTTCTCCACTAACGTTTTAACCGTCTGATACCCGATCTGAAACGGATCCTGGACGATCATCGCGCTGACGACACCACGCTTGCAGTCCTCAATCAGGCTTTCGGCTGAGTCGAACGTCACCAGCTTCACCTTGCCTTCAAGATCCCGCGCCTGGATGGCCAGCGATGCGCCGACAGAGCCCGGTTCGGCGGAAGCAAAGATCCCCGCCAGTCCAGGATTGGCGGTGAGTATATTCTCGGCGGCTGCGCGTCCCTTCGAACGATCCGACATCGAGAATTGCCGGGCGGCGATCCGCATCTTCGGAAACTCTTTCGCGAGAGTATCCTCGAAGCCCTTTTCCCGGTCCATCGTCGAAGTCGAACCGGGGGCATGCAGGAGCATCGCCACATTTCCGGTGCCGCCTGTTGCCTTGGCCAACTCGCGCGCCGCAAGAGCGCCGCCTTCGTAATTGTTGGTGGAAATAAAGGAAACGATATTGTCCGTGTCCACGCCGGAGTCGAACACTACCACCGGAATACCGCGCGACATGGCCCGATCGATGGTCGACACCAGGATTCGCCGCTCCGTCGCGGCGACGCCGATCGCGTCGACCTTGCGGTTGATCATCGAATCGACGATTTGCACCTGTCGCGCGTAGTCGGTTTCCGACGGGGCGCCGTTCCACAGGACTTCGACGTCAAAGTCCTTCTCGGCCGCGCGCACACCCTGTTCCACCGTGACCCAAAACAGGTGCGACGTGGCCTTCGGGATGACGGCAATCGTTCGCTTCTTCTGC
>CAYTVP010000066.1:0-3568 GCA_964441675.1 uncultured Solibacteraceae bacterium
CTGTCGGACTCAAGCGTCAAGGCCGTATTGATTAACATTTTCGGTGGTATTCTCCGTTGCGACATTCTGGCAACAGGCGTAGTCAATGCCGCGCGGGACCTTGGATTCAAGATCCCGGTGGTGGTTCGCATGGAAGGAACGAATGTCGAACAGGGAAAGAAAATTTTAGTGGAGTCGGGCTTCAATTTTACAGTCGCCGACGGTATGAAAGACGCGGCAGAGAAAGTAGTGGCGGCAGCTCAGGGCGGGAAACAATGAGTGTTCTCGTCGATCAAAATACCCGCGTCCTGGTGCAAGGGTTCACCGGGCGCGAAGGCACGTTTCATGCGGAACAGGCCATTGCCTACGGCACGAATGTAGTTGGCGGCGTCACGCCGGGAAAGGGCGGGCAGACTCACCTCGACCGTCCGGTTTTTGACACCGTGGCGGAAGCAGTTAAGGCGACGGAAGCCAACGCGAGCGTGATCTTTGTGCCTCCGCCATTCGCCGCCGACGCGATCCTCGAGGCTGCGGATTCCGAACTGCCGCTGGTCGTGTGCATTACTGAAGGCATCCCGGCTGGAGATATGACGCGCGTATGGGAATACCTGCGCGGCCGGAAAACGCGGCTGGTTGGGCCGAATTGTCCCGGAGTGATATCGCCGGGCAAGTGCAAAATCGGAATTATGCCGGGCCACATTCATAAGGCCGGCCATGTCGGCGTCGTCTCCCGGTCGGGCACCCTGACTTACGAAGCCGTCGGCCAGTTGACAAAGCTGGGCATTGGGCAATCTACCTGCATCGGTATTGGTGGCGATCCGATCATCGGCACAAACTTCGTCGACGCGCTTCACTTATTTAACGAGGATCCCGATACGCACGGCATCGTGATGATCGGTGAGATCGGCGGAAACGCGGAAGAAACAGCCGCCGCTTTCGTCAAGGAAAACGTCGAGAAGCCGGTTGTGGGATTCATCTGCGGCCAGACGGCACCTCCGGGGCGGCGGATGGGCCACGCTGGAGCGATCATCTCCGGGGGCAGCGGCAAGGCCTCGGACAAGATGGAAGCCATGCAGGCCGCCGGGATCGCCGTATGTGTTTCGCCGGCCGACATCGGCGCCACGATGGCCGGCAAACTTCACTAGGAATTACATGAACAAAACTTTCGGAATTATCAAACCGGACGCTGTGTCGCGCGGGTTGACGGGCAAAATTCTGGCCATAGTTGAGGAAAACGGTTTTGCTATTCGCGCTCTACGGATGACGCACCTGGCGGTGGCGGAAGCCGAAGGATTCTACGCCGTGCACAAGGAACGGCCGTTTTTCGGGGACCTGGTGAAGTTTATGACCTCCGGTCCGTGCGTAGTGATGTGTCTTGAGAGAAAGGACGCAGTAGAGGAATGGCGGAAGCTGATGGGAGCTACGAACCCGGCAAATGCCGAAGAAGGAACCATTCGCCGGCAGTTTGCCGAATCCATCGAACGCAATTGCGTGCACGGCTCGGACGCGGAATCAACCGCCCGCGACGAGCTGGCCTATTTCTTTCGTTCTTACGAGCTGGCATAGCTATCCGGATATTCGACGCTGATCAGAAACAGTCCTCCCGGCGGTGCCGTCTGGCCGCTCTTCGGCGGCCACTCGCTTGGCGAAAAGTTTCCGCGGCCGGCTTGGAGCAGCGTACCGGCAAGATTACGAACCATGTGCTTCAGGAAACCATTGCCGCGCACGCGGTAAATGAGCCGCTCGCCGCTCGCGGTCAGGCGCGACGAGTAGATGGTG
The DNA here is from genome assembly GCA_964441675.1 of uncultured Solibacteraceae bacterium. Classification (GTDB taxonomy): domain Bacteria; phylum Acidobacteriota; class Terriglobia; order Bryobacterales; family Bryobacteraceae; genus JAPKYZ01. The sequence continues at coordinate 1,759 of CAYTVP010000066.1, forward strand.
CGCGTCGTGTCGTAGTCCGGCGTATAGCGCTCGTCGGAAGCCGCAAAAACACGGAAGTTGTGGGTCCCTTCAAATAACAGCGCCATTTGAGCCATGGCGGCGGGATCCAATGGATAGGGATGATGGTGCACGTAACGCCGTTCAAACGGCGGGCAGACCTCGCTGCGGACAATGCGGTATTCGTAGGTCTTGGCAATGGCGCTTTTGCGCGCATGGAACGTGGGGCTGGTTTCAACCGCGTCGACGACGCGCACGGAGTGGGGGAGCAGCCGGTTCATCGCCCGGCGCAGGTTATCGCACGGAATCGGATTTCTCAGATCGAAGCTGGCTACCTGCGCCAGAGCGTGAACGCCCGCGTCGGTACGTCCCGATCCTGTGACAGCAACCGCCGCTCCCTCGATCTCTCCCAGAACCGCCTGTAAGGTCCCTTGAATCGTTGTGAGTTGCGGCTGAACCTGCCAGCCATGGAACTCGGACCCGTCGTAGCACACCGTGATGCGCAAGCGGCGCATTGGCTTGGTTCAGCTCTTGCGAGAGCCGGGTTTGACCACCGGCACGCCTTCGGCGCAAAGCGGGCAAGCCTGCGCCTCCCAGGACGTAGCCGTCAGCGTCGTCAGCGCTACTCTCGGTACCCCAACATCAGCCACACCGCCGGATCGATCGATAATCGAGCCTGCGCCGAGGACTTTGACGCCTGCGCCTTCGAGCATCTCCACGACTTCGCGCGTGCTTCCTCCGGTGGTGACAACATCCTCGATAACAACCGCAGCGTCATCCGGCTGGACGGCAAAGCCGCGGCGGAGGATCATCCTGCCGTCGGAATCGCGTTCGGCGAAGATATGGCGGACGCGCAGGCGGCGGGCAACTTCGTGGCCGATAATCAACCCTCCCATGGCTGGCGAGACCACGACCGAGATTGGTCCTGAACCTGCAAGCTTATCCCCCAGCGCGGTTCCGAGCATTTCCGCATGCTCCGGGTATTGCAGCACCTTGGCGCATTGAAGATACTCCGGGCTATGCATACCGCTCGTCAATCGAAAATGGCCTTTCAGATAGGCACCTGTTGCTTCAAATAACCGCATCGTCGAATCTGTGGAATCGGACACCAGAGATCAATGTAACAAGGCCGGGCGGAGATTCCGCCTGTTATTTAGTGTTCGTTTCGGGACAGTCCCGTTCCGCATGCGGACACCGCAGCCGAAAACAAGTCGTCGCGTTACGATGATGAATTCTCGGCAAAAAGCGGGAACTCCACTTTGTGGAATCCCGTTGACAAGAAAAAGGAAGGTCATGCAGACGGCTCAATCACTCACTGCAACATTGTGCGCACTTTTAGTTATGGCTCCGCCTGGCTTCGGCCAGCAGCAGCTGCCGCCGACACCGACCAGGGAAGCGGCTCAACAGAGTCCCCCGGAAGTCTCATCGCTCCCCGGACCGCCGGTCGCCCGCAAGCAGAGCGATGGCGGAGGCGTGTTCAATTGGATTACGCGGCCCTATCGCGAACCGGAGATTGAGGGAATCAACCTTCGAAACTCCAACCGGGCGGAAATGTTGATTCGCGCGGGCAAGATTTACCTCTCGCTGCAAGACGCGATCGCTCTCGCGCTGGAGAACAATCTCGACATCGAGCTGCAGCGCTATGCTCCGCGGCAGGCAGAAGCAGACCTTTTGCGTGCAAAGGCGGGCGGCGTCATTCGCGGCGTCCAGACTAACATCACACAAGGGTCGCAGTCCGCTGTGAATGCGGTATCGGGCGGGGCGGCAGCGTTCACCCCGCCAGTTCCTGCGCCGGCCGCCGCCGCCCCGCCCG
>CAYTVP010000066.1:3578-14869 GCA_964441675.1 uncultured Solibacteraceae bacterium
GGAACTGGCGGGGTGAACGCTGCCGGCATTGGCGGAACTTCCGGATCGGTTGGCACCGGCACCGTCTTTCAGGTGACGGGCGTGGCGATCCCGACGCTCGATCCGGTTGTGAACTTCGGCCTGACCCAATCCAAAAATAGCAGCCCTCAGTCGAACCCGTTTGTCACCGGCACAACCAGTTTGCAAACGGAAAACCTTGGCATGACTGGCGGTATCCAACAGCAGTTCACCACGGGTACCGGCTACCAGTTCAACTGGCAGCAGAACCACATTTCCAGCAATTCTCCCCAGAACACCTTAAATCCGTTCTTTAACGGCAGTTTCAATTTTCAGATCACTCAACGGCTGCTGCAGGGATGGGGCACGGGCGTGAACAACCGGAATATCCGGATTGCGAAGAATAATCTTCGAGTGAACGATGTGATCTTTCAGCTGCAGGTTATCGAGATCACGCGTTCGGTAGTCAATCTTTATCTGGACCTTGTGAGTTTCAATGAGACGGTCAAGGTTCGCCAGCGGGCGGTCGAGCTGGCTCAGCGGCTGTATGACGACAACAAGAAACAGGTGGAGATCGGAACGTTGGCGCCGATCGAAGTAGTGCGGGCCGAAGCCCAGCTTGCCCAGGCGCAAACGGACCTCATCGTTGCCGAGACCCAGGTGCTCAATCAGGAGACGATTATTAAAAACGCGCTCAGCCGCACCGGAATCGACAGCCCCACCTGGCAATCGGCCAGAATCATTCCCACGGATACGCTGCCTCCCCCGACTGGCGACATCGGGCTATCGCTCCAGGAGCTGACGGAGACGGCATTGAAGAAACGGCCGGAGATTGAACAGGCACGGGTTCAGATCACCAATACGAAGATCGGGCTCAACGGCGCTCGAAGCCAACTGCTGCCGTCCCTCGATGCTTTTGCGAGCATGACGAACAACGCGCTGGCGGGTGTTCAGAATCCCTTGTACGTAATTGCGCCACCAACGCGTCCCGGCGCCGATCCGTTCTTTATCGGCGGCATCGGCGATTTTTACGGCCAGATATTCCATCGCAACTTTCCGAGCTATGCGGTGGGCTTCCAACTGAACGTGCCGATCCGCAATCGTGCCGCGCAGGCTGATATTACCAATGACACGATCAACCTTCGGCGGCAGGAACTGCAGGAACAGCAGCTTAAGAACAACATCAAGGTGCAGGTGGCGCAATCGCGGATCAATCTCCAGCAAGCCCGGGCCGGCTACGAGTCCGCCGTTAAGGCGCGGACGCTACAGGAGCAGACGCTCGACGCCGAGCAGAAGAAATTTGCTCTTGGCAGCTCGACCATCTTTGTAGTCGTGCAGACACAGCGCGACTTAACTCAGGCGCAGGCGAATGAAGTGGCTGCAATCACTGCCTACAATCGAGCCAAGAATCAACTCGACGTTGCGCTAGGTCAGTTGCTCGAAGTCTATCAGATCGACATTGTCGAAGCCATGAAGGGCGAGGTATCCAAACCCCCCGCACAACTGCCAGTTCAATAGCCGGTTGATACGTGCGGCTGCCACTCTGGTTTTGAGCAAACCGGGCCGGAGAAGTAACCTCCGCCCCGCAGTGATCGCCCCTGCATTCATGCGCCCGCCTGCTCAAAAAGTTTAACGCGGTGCTAAATCGATTGCCTCAGGTGAGGCATCTGATATATTTATTTGGAAATCAAAGGCATTGGAGGGCCAGTGAGTACTCCCCAAAACCCACCCAGAGGATTTTCCCGTCGCGGCTTTCTGCGAGGATCGGGCGTAGCAGGATCTGCGCTTGGTCTGCTTGAGCAGGAGGCGCAGGCGCAGCAGCTCGCGTCGGGCAAAGCGGTAGGCCCGGCAGAAGTGCCTATCACGCTCAATATCAACGGCAAGGACATGAAGGTCAGCGTGGAACCGCGCGAAACTCTTCTCGATACGTTGCGCGGAAAGCTTGACCTGACCGGGGCCAAGCGTGTCTGCGATCGCGGAAGTTGCGGAGCGTGCACGATGATCGTAAACGGCCGCTCGGTGTATGGCTGCACCGTACTCGCTATCGATGCGGTTGGCCGCAAGATCGAAACGATTGAGAGTCTTACTGCGGGATCCCGGCCGCATCCCATTGTTCCCGCGTTTGTGAATCACGATGCGCAACAGTGCGGTTACTGCACGCCTGGTTTCGTGATGGCGTCGAAGGCGCTTCTCGATCGAAATCCAAATCCAACGTACGAACAGGTGAAGTCGGGTCTGGGCGGCAATCTTTGCCGTTGCGGAACATATGTCGGCGTACGCGAGGCGGTGCTCGAAGCCGCCAAGAATATGAAGGGCTAACGAGGAGCGGACATGCCTGAATACAAATGGCCACCAATGGACAAACGCCGGATTATCGGCAAGCGGCTGAACCGGCTTGACGGTCCTGCGAAATCAAGTGGTAAGGCGAAGTACAATTCGGACCTGAACCGGCCCGGCACGTTGTATGGGACCATCCTTACCTGCCCGCACGCTCACGCGAAGGTAAAGTCGATCGACACCAGCGCCGCGGAACAAATGAAGGGCGTCGCCGCTGTACGCGTTGTGGCTCCAGCCGGAACGGAAATTCAATGGGCCGGTGCTGAGATTGCCTATCTGGCCGCGGACAAAGAGACGATCGCTCGCGATGCTGCCCGCAAGATCAAGGTGGAGTACGAAGTCCTGCCTCATCTCGTCAAAGAAGACGACATAAAGAAGGCTGGTCCCCGCGCGAAGCCGGCCGGCGAACAGGTGACCGGCGATCCGGAAAAGGCATTCTCGGAAGCGGCGGCAACAAGCGAAGGCTTTTATGGAATCCCCGTGCTGACGCACTGCTGCCTTGAGCCGCACGGGCAAGTGATCGAGTGGAAGGGCGACAAGATCGATTATTTCCCCTCCAGCCAAAACGTCTCCGGAATTGCCGGCGACCTCGGAAGATCGCTTAGTGTGCCTGCCGCGAATATCTCCGTGCAGATGGATTACATGGGCGGCGGCTTCGGTTCGAAGTTTCCGTCGGATGTCTGGGGCCGGGAATCCGCGCAGATCTCAAAAACTGCCGGCGGGCGTCCTGTAAAGCTGTTTTTGGACCGGTCGACGGAATTGACCATCGCCGGTGCGCGGCCATCCGCGTATGCGAATGTTAAGATCGCCGCGGACAAGGACGGCAAGATCACCGGGTGGCAGAGTGAAAGCTGGGCCACCGGCGGGATGTCAGGCGGCGGAATGGCGCCGATTCCGTACGTCTTTACCGGAATCCCCAACAAGCGGATGAATCATACTGCGGTGGCCACCAATACGGGTCCCGCCCGTGCCTGGCGCGCGCCAAACCATCCGCAGGCTTCGTTCATCACCTGCTCGGCGATCGAAGATTTGGCCGCCAAGTTGAAGATGGATCCCACGGAGGTTTTCCGCAAGAATCTCGAATACACGGCCCGTGCTCAGGTGTATGACCGCCAGATCACCAAGGCGATGGAGCTGATCGACTGGAAGAAAAACTGGCATCAGCGCGGGCAAGGCGGCGGCGATGGCTACGTGAAGCGCGGGCTCGGCATGGGTATCGCCACATGGGGTGGCGCGGGCCACGCCAGCGAATGCCGGGTGACAATCCATCCGGACGGTAATGTCGAAATCGAACTCGGGACGCAGGACATCGGCACCGGAACGCGGACTGCGGTTGCGATGGTCGTAGCGGAAATGCTCGGCCTGAACTACACGCAGGTACACGCGAAAATCGGCGAGAACCGATTCCCTCCGTCCGGGGCCTCCGGCGGATCGACGACAATCGGCGGTGTTAGCTCCTCCAGCTTGAAAGCCGCTACGAATGCGCTGGAGAAACTGTTTGAGGTGGCGGCGCAAAGCCTCGGAACGACGCCGGATCAGCTGGAGGCAGTCGACTCCACGATTCGCGTGAAATCAGATTCCGGCAAGCAGCTCTCCTGGAAACAGGCATGCCAGAAGCTGGGGACGCGTACCATTTCCGAAACCGGAAAAAATGACCCCAAGAATCCCGGCGGTTTGAATACGCAGGGTGTTGGCGGAATCCAGATGGCCGATGTCAGCGTCGATACCGAAACCGGCATCGTTCGGATGAATAAGATTGTGGCTGTTCAGGATTGCGGTTTAGTGGTGAATCCGAAGACAGCTGAAAGCCAGGTGTACGGCGCGATGATCATGAGTGTATGCGGCGCGCTTTATGAAGAACGGTTGATGGACGAGATGACCGGCCGTTTCCTGAATGCGGATATGGAGTTCTATAAACTCGCCGGCATCTCCGACATCGGTGAGATGGTAGCCCATATGGACATCTCTCCCGATCACGACCAGCGCGGTGTGGTCGGCCTCGGTGAACCCTGCGCAGTGGGCGGAATTGCTGCCATTGCAAATGCAGTAGCCAATGCAATCGGAGTCCGGGTTCCGCGCGTGCCCATGACGCCGGAACACGTGCTGGCCGCGCTGAACGACGGGGCGCCTGCACAAACAAGAGCGTAGTAGGAGACCAACATGGAAGCTTTCGAATATGCAAGTCCCAAGAGCTTGAAGGAGGCGATGTCTCTGCTTGGCTCCACTTGGTCCGATGCGGCGGTACTTGCCGGCGGCACGGATCTGATCGGCTTGATGAAAGACTACGTCGTGTCCCCGAAGCGGGTGGTCAATATCAAGGGGATCAAGGAGCTTGGCGGTATTTCGTCCAGGCCTGGCGGTGTTCGTATCGGCTCCGCGGTGACGCTCGATGAGATCGCCACAAGCCCGGCCTTGAAACAGTTTCCCTCGCTCCAATATGCTGCCGCGGAGGCGGGTAGCCCGCAGCTACGGCATATGGGAACTCTCGGCGGCAACCTCTGCCAGCGACCGCGTTGCTGGTATTATCGGGCCGGTTTCGGACTGTTCGCGACCAAGGACGGCAAGAGTCTGGTTGAAAACGGCGATAACCGGTATCATGCGATTTTCGGTAAGGGACCGGCGCGATTCGTCTCCGCATCGAGTATTGCACCCACTCTGATTGCCCTGAACGCAAAGATTCATGTCGTCGGAGCCAAGGGAAAGCGCGACATTGATGCCGCCAAGTTCTTTGTCGAACCGCAATCGGAAAGCGATCGCGAGATCGATCTTGCTCCCAATGAGATTGTGGCCGAGATCACCATCCCTGCCGGAGTCCAACAAAAGAACGCGGCGTATCAGGTGAAGCAGAGGGACTCCCATGATTGGGCTTATGTCATCTGCGCTGTCGCCGTGGGAAGCAATTGGGCAAACGTCGTTTTAAACCACGTCGCGCCCACCCCCTACGTTGCGACGGAGGCGGGCAAAGCGCTGGTCGGGCAGACCGTCACGCCGCAGCTTGCCGCCAAAGTGGCTGATCTGGCTGTTGCTGAGGCTAAGCCGATGTCGCAGAACGCTTACAAGATCCAGCTAACGAAAGTTGCTGTGAAACGCGCGGTTCTTGCCTCCGCCGGGATTCAGGCATAGCGGGAGGATACTGTGGAGCGGGCCGGACTCGCCAGAATCGACCAGGACGACGATCGTTGTCTGAATCTTTGCTGGAAGGGCATGTATATCGAAGCCGAGTGGGACCCCACCGTTCAGCATGGCAATGATCGTCTGTTTTGGTGTCACCGTACGATGAGACCCACTGGGCCGGATGGCAAGCTGGTGGACGACTACGAGTGCAACGAAACCCGCGGTTGCTATAAGCCTCTATAATGATCATAAGGAGACAATGCATGCGTTTATTGACTAGTGCCATTCTGATGGCGGCGGTTTCTTTGGCCGCAAGCCTTCCGAAGGCAAACATTCAGGGAACATACGTCGAAGCTCGAAATGGCGATGTTTATACCGGCGCTTGTTATGCAAACGCTGAGGTAAACCTGATGGGTGATCTGGCGCTAATGGGTTGGCAGATCGATAAGGGCTCCTTTGATGGTGTCAAGCTGGACGGCCTCGGGGTGGTTGGAGTTATCCAGGCCGGCGCAACGCTGGGTGACGTTCACAGCGAAGGCTATCCTGTAAAGTCGGTGATTGTTGTCGATCAGAAAGCCACGCCGGCGCAGCGTGCCGCCCTCAAGAACTTCGCACAGTTTATGGCGGGCGACTTGTTGAGTGCCGCGCACAAGGTGGACGTGCAACCCATCTCTCTCAACGTGAAGAATGGAAACATCCACTCGATGGTTGCCACGCTTACGGCGGGCAACATCGCGCGGATTGAGACCCGGCCTCTTGCTGAGGGCGACAAGATTTGCCGTCACGAAGAAGTGTGGTACTCGCCTCTGACGAAAGTCGATCATGCGATGCCCGCCTACTCGGTAACGGCAAAGTGGGATGGCGACGGCCTTGGAACCAAATTCAACGCGGCCGAAAAGCGCGGCGCGTTTGTGGGCACCTTCCACTTGAACAATTAAAACTTCACGATTCTGTGGGTCTCTTGTTAGTTTATGGGCCGCGGCATTCACGCCGCGGTCTTTTATTTTTTTCCCGTCAAATTTGGTAGACGCCGGGCGATATCGCGCGCGATGGCCTCGCCGTGGAAGCGCCCGTTCTCGATGAAAATCTCGTTGGTATGCACGCCCGCTACAATCACGCCCGCTAAATAGAGACCTGGCCGCTCGCTTTCGTAGGTATCGGAATCGACTACCGGCCGCCCCGTGGCCCCGTCGATCCGTACGCCCTGGGCTTCCAGAAACTCGAAATCCGGCCGGTAGCCCGTCATCGCAAAAACAAAGTTATTCTTCAGGGTTTTACACCCGTCCGGTGTTTCGATCTCAACCGAATCCGGGAGGATGCGGATGATCCGCGAGTTGAAATAAGCGGGGATTTCGCCGCTTTTGATCCGATTCTCAATGTTCGGCTTAATCCAGTACTTCACTTTGTCGGAAATCGCTCCATTGCGAGCCAGCAGAGTGACGCGCGCGCCTGTCCAAAACAACTCTAATGCGGCGATGGCAGCCGAATTCTTGGATCCGACCACGAGCACGTCATGATTGTAATAAGGGTGCGGTTCTTTGTAGTAGTGGATTACCTTCGGCAACTCCTCGCCCGGCACGCCCATCTCGATGGGGATATCGTAGTAGCCCGTCGCGAGAATGACCTTGCGGGCATCGTACTGACCTTTGTCTGTGATCACGCGAAAGCTGCCGTCTGAGCCTTCGATGTCCAACACGCGCTCATACTGCTCGACACGCAGCCGGAAGTACTCGGCACAGCGACGGTAGTATTTCAATGCCTCCGTGCGGTTCGGTTTTTCATTAAGGGATGTCATCGGCAGACCGCCGATCTCCAGCAGTTCCGGCGTTGTGAAGAAAACCAGATTCGTCGGATAGTGGTACAACGAATTCACAAGGCAGCCCTTGTCGATGAGAACGACGCTGGCGCCGCGCTTGGTCAACTCGATACCGCACGCGAGTCCTGTCGGGCCTGCGCCCACCACCACCGCATCCAGTGTCACAGTTCGCGTGCCAGTCTTTCGAATGCTTGCGGGATCCGGCCAGCTTCGCGTGTGCTGCCTCTTGCAACATCCTTACGGCCGCCGCCCTTTCCGCCCGTGGATTCGTTCAACTGTTTAACCAGCGTGCTTGCATCTGCATCGATGCCCTTGCGAATAGCCACAATGTAGTCTCCGGTATTTGTACCGAGCATCACGACATCGGCGTTCTGCCGAAGTCCGTCGATCAGGAAAGGCAGGCTTTCCCGATCCAGATCCGTGGCTTGGACAAACCGGAATTTCGTGCCCATTCTGGCAGTGGCGGCGATCTGCGGGATTTGGGAATGAGCCAGCTTTGCCTTCAATTGCTCGACGGCGCGTTCCAGTTCTTTCTTCTCGGTTTCTAGCTTTCGCGCGTGCTGATTTCGTTCCTCGAGCTGCGCTTCATAAAACGCGGGGACGGCCGGTCCGGATACTGCTTCAATGCGGCGAACGCCGGCGGAGATAGAACCCTCGTACGTAATCTTCGCTACGCCGATTTCACCCGTGCGCCGGACGTGCGTGCCGCCGCAAAGCTCGCGGCTGAACGGACTGCCGTTCGTCATGTCATCGACGGTAACTACCCGGACACGATCCCCATATTTCTCGCCGAACAGGGCCATTGCTCCGGTTTCGAGCGCTTCTTCGATCGGCATTACGTTGGTGGTCACCGGAATATCGCGGAGAATCTCCCGGTTGATCAAGGCTTCGATTTCGGCACGCTCCTCCGGCTGTATGGCCGCATAATGCGTAAAGTCGAACCGTAACCGCGCCGGCTCCACGATTGAGCCCGCCTGCTTCACGTGTGTGCCGAGAACGCGCCGCAGTGCCGCGTGCAGCAGGTGCGTCGAGGTATGATTCCGGACGGTGGCCGCGCGGGCGTCGTCGTTCACGCGCGCCGTGACGATATCACCGGGCGCCGCGGGATCGCTAAGCCATTTCACTTTGTGCACGATCAGCCCTGGAATCGGCCGAAACGTGGTGAGAACATCCGCGATCTTGTCACCTGTCCGATGCGAATAGATCCCGCCCTGGTCGCCCACCTGTCCGCCGGATTCCGCATAGAAAGGTGTTTGATCGAGTATCAGCTCGCCGTCCAGGACGCCTACCACCGTGCTATCGCATTCCAGCGTGTCGTAGCCGACGAAGACCGTGGCCCCATTCGCCAGAAGCTGCTGATACGCAGGCGACACTTGCGATTTCTCGGCTCCTCCTTTCCAGGAGGCGCGTGCGCGCGTGCGCTGCGATTCCATCGCTTCTTCGAATCCCGGAATATCCAGTTTCAAGCCAAACTCGCGCGCCATATCCTGCTGCTCATCGAGCGCAAGCCCATAGGTGTCGTATAACTTGAATGCCGCCGCTCCCGGCAGCACGCCCCCGGCGGCCGCCTTGGCTTCATCGTGGAAGATCTTCTCTGCGACGGCGAAAGTGGTGGCGTAGCGGTGTTCTTCATCCTGGACAATGCGCGAGATTCGATCGGCGGATTCCATCAATTCCGGATAAGCGGGCTTCATGAAACCGGCAACGAAATCGGACAGCTTATAGAGAAACGGTTCGGTCTGGCCGTCACGCCGGGCGTGCCGGATGGCGCGGCGCATGATCTTGCGCAACACATAGCCACGTCCGTCGTTGGCGGGCACAACTCCATCGGAGATCAGGAAGGTTGTGGCCCGGGCATGGTCGGCGGCGATATTCAGTGTGGCGGTCGAGGAGCGCTCGCCAATCAGCTCCCGGGCACGTTGCCGGATCGGTTCGAGTAAGTCCGTCTCGTAATTGGACAGCTTGCCTTGAAGGATGGCGGCAACACGTTCGAGGCCCATGCCGGTGTCGATCGAAGGGCGAGGCAGCGGCGTCAACACTCCATCGCAGGCGCGGTCGAACTGCATAAAAACCAGGTTCCAGATCTCTATGAACCGCCCTCCGCCATCGAGCGGAAATTCTTCGCGCTCGCGCCCGGGTTCGGCCGCTTCCGCACCGAGATCGTAGTGGATCTCGCTGCAGGGACCACACGGTCCGGTTTCGCCCATCTGCCAAAAGTTGTCTTTCTCGTCCAGGCGGAAGATTCGTGACTTGGGAACACCGGCAACTTTCTGCCAAAGAAGCTCTGCATCGTCGTCTTCGCGAAAGACGGTGACATACAGTTTCTCCTTCGGCATCGCAAACGTCTTAGTGACCAGATCCCACGCAAACTCGATCGCTTCGGCTTTAAAATAATCGCCAAAGCTGAAGTTGCCCAGCATCTCGAAAAACGTGTGATGGCGCCGCGTGTAGCCCACGTTCTCCAGGTCGTTGTGCTTGCCGCCGGCTCGGACGCATTTCTGGGAAGTGGTGGCGCGCGTATAGTCACGCTGTTCATTGCCGAGAAAGACGTCTTTGAATTGATTCATCCCGGCATTGGTGAACAGGAGAGTCGGATCGTTTGCGGGGACAAGCGAGGACGATCGCACGATCCGATGTCCACGGCCGGCAAAGAAGTCGAGAAAGGTTTGGCGAATTTGGTGCCCGGTCATTTTTGGGTGAAACCTTTATTTTCCCACGCTATTCCGCGGGCACCCAGCGACCGGCTCGAAAGACCGCATTGGTATCGGTCCAGGTGCTGTACTTCGATGCCAGCTGCCCTCCATCCACAAGGAGCGCGGTGCCGGTGATGTAGCTCGCCAGTTCGCTTGCCAGGAACAGAATCGCGTTGGCCACTTCTTCGGCCTCTCCTCCGCGGCCAAGCGCAATGTGACGAAAGTAGTCTTTGAGGTAGGCCGTGTTGTCAAACATCTTGCTCGTCAACGAGGTGCGAATCAGGCCCGGACAGACTGCATTCACGCGGATGCCATACCGTCCCAACTCGTTCGCCGCGGTGTGCATGATGCCGAGCACGCCGGCTTTGCTCGCATTGTAGGCTGTCAATTCCGCCTCTCCATCGAAGGAGTTGGTGGATGCGGTAATGACGATCGCGCCGCGCCGCCGCGGCTTCATCCGCTCAGCAGCAAGTTTCACAGTGTGGAAGACGCCGGTGAGATTCACTGCGATCGTGCGATGCCAGTTGTCGAGATCCGCCGCCGTGATATCGGGTGCTTCCGGCTTTCCGACACCGGCATTTGCAATGACAATATCGGGATCCGGAGATTCCGCAAATGCCTGTCGCAGCGAATCGTAGGAGGCGACATCCACTTCGGGCACATCGAAAATGTGCGCAACTGCTCCGCAGTTCACCAGAGCTTCTGCCGCCGCTGCGCCGATACCGCGCTTGCCTCCAGTGACATATGCGACTTTTCCGGCTAGATTGATCTGCATGTTTGCCCAACACTACCACGGTGCGGCAGAACATGAGGCGCGCGATGCTACACTGTCAATTGTCGCTATCAAGGGCCCTTAGCTCAGTTGGTTAGAGCGCTAGGGACGCCGATCCATTCGATAAACGGGGCTTTCCTCTTGGCCTTAAAGAGAATTTCGGTGTTGCCTAGCCACTAGAGCGTTATGGCTCGCCTAGTTCCCGTGATTCTAGCGCTGATTGTCAGCGCCTGCTCTTCGTCGGTTCCGACCGCATTGATCACGGAGTCCACGGGTTCCGCTCCACTCGCGCCGCCCGTCGAATCCGCTGGTGACGCCATTCTCCGGGAACAGAAGCAAAAACTGAATGGAATCCGGCGGGAGTACGACAACTGCAAGGATCTCGGAGACTACGCTCGCATGATGAAATTAGCTCGTGCTCGTCGTGCCGAACTGGACGCTATGATTCGCCGAATTCACAAAATGAAACTGAGTCCTGAAGAGCATGAACGTTTACTCAATCCATTGCGGCAGGAGCGGGACTGGCACCTTCAAGTTCTCCAGGTGGCGTCGCAGATCTGAC